>CAYNKN010000114.1:0-9089 GCA_964397805.1 uncultured Chryseolinea sp.
AGATGCGCTCGTTAATCAGGATTTAAGTCGGGTACCTGCTAAAGCAAAGGCTATTCTTACTGAAAAACAAAATCAGGTATTGGCCATAACGGTCGATCGTGCTGGGAAAGAAAACGTAGAACTGGTTTCGCAAAAAGCTTCGGCTGGATATTTATCGGGTTATCAAGATGTTGATTTTCTGAAAGACTTACCAAAAATTAATCTCCCTGTTTTACCTACCAATCATACCTATCGTGCTTTTGAAATACAGGGTGACTCGATGTTACCAGTACAACCCGGTAGTATTATTTTTGGTGAGTATGTAGACTCGCCCACTGCACTAAAAAACGGACGACCTTATATTTTGGTAACGCAACACGATGGTATTGTTTTTAAACGTGTATTTAATTTTGCCGACCAGGAAGGTAAGCTGTTGTTGGTTTCTGATAATCGCCAGTACGAACCGTATGCCATTGCGCTCGATGATGTATTGGAAATGTGGTTGGCCAAAGGATTTTATTCACATCAGTTTCCTGAGATACCCGTAGCGCCATCGGCAACGGTTGATCAATTAGCGCACACCATACTCAAACTCCAGCAGGAGTTAATGCATAAGAAAAAGTAGTCGTGTTATCTTCTCTTTTTGCGTTTGTACGATTTCTTTTTACTGCTACTTATTTTTTGACGTTGTGAAGCCGGAGTTACCGAAAGTTTCTGAATATTTTGATAGCGTTGGTTAGGGGAGTAGGCGGCATGTTTTTTCTGTTTCTGATGAAGTTGCTGTGGACTTCTACTACCTACTTTACCTACCGGAGCGCTTAATGTTTTTCTGCGATAAGCGAGCGCATTGCGGTAAGTTGTTTGAAAATTAGTTTGATAGTTGAATTCATTAAAATCTAACCGAAGGGTTAGTTCATGCGATGATCCTAACGCACCACGAACAGCATTGCCTGTAAACACTTCGTGCGAATATCCCAGCATTAATTTCTTAGCTAACCGCACACCAAGAGTAGCATTCGCTACACCGCCTTGCCGCATGCCGAGTCCGCCTGTGAGTAAATTATTATAGGTATAAAATAACCCGACATCATACGCTTCATTGGTGTCAGAGAATTTTCTGTATGCTACATAAGGTTCTAATATATCTTTTCCATCCCGCAAGGGTATAGTACCTTGTATAAAGCCTGAGTAGTAGTTCGATAAAATATTTTGATTCTCTTCTTTAAACCAAGCTGTAGCCAGTCGGTTAGCTGCGATACCCACCTTTACATAACGATTTTGAAAAACAGATCCAAAAGAATAATCGATATCGTTGAGTTCGCCATTACTAAGTTTAAGGTATTCGCTGTCTTCTAGGTTGCTGTTCGAAGTACCCTTTAGTCGAAGCATATTGTATTCGCCCGAAACACCAAACGATAATGTAGTAAAACGATTAAAGCGGACATGATACGCAAACGCGGCTGAGGTATACGTGTTCTGTAAAAAATTAATCTCTTCTTGATAAACATTTGCACCCACACCAAATTTGTGTTTTTTGAAAGGTGTATGCACACTTAAAAAATTTGCACGTGGTGCATTACTAATATTGCCATACTGTTGACGGTGCGCATAGGTTAACGAACCTACTGTATTACCGGCAACGGCTGGATTATAAATAAATGAGTTGGTGAGTTTCTGACTAAACAACGGGATGTCTTGTGCCGACAGGTGTGTTGCGCAAAGACTGATGGAGAGGAACAATACGTAAAGTTTTTTCATTTTACGGTAGGTAAGATTATGAACATGATACAATTAATGTATAGTGCTTGATGATTCGTTTAACTTATTTTCCTTTTAGTACGGTAACGAGTCCGGCAGTTTTGTTTCGTTTGGTATCACCCGGATACGTAAATTCAACCAGACACACATAGTTGCCCGGACTCAGTTTACTAAAATCGTATTCTGTTTCATTCGAATAGTTGTTCCATTGTGCAGCAACTACTCCCCAGCGATCAACTAGCGTAACTTTGTTGTCGGGTGCCAGATTAATATTCTCAATGACCAGTCTGTCGTTAACATCATCTTGCACAAAGGGTGTTATCAAATCACGAATAGTAAGTACAAACTCAGCCTCTTTACCAATGGTTAGTAAGGGTTGTGTTGCGTTTTCGATACTGGTAATAAAATTACCTGTTGTATTACCGGCTAGCGATGTTCCGTTTCCACCAATGGAACTTCCTTGTAAAACAACGGGTACGCCACTCGCTAAAAATGCGGTGGTGTTATTGGTACTTAGCGATACTGTGGAACTCACGATGTTACTCAATTCCCAATAATGACTAGTAAGCGCTCCTTGAATTTCAGGTTGAAGAGCAAAACGTACATCGCCAGCAACAACACGCATACCTACTTCTAAAGTACCTGCTGGAACATCGTTGATAATAGCCGGTGCAAAAAATGTAGAAGTGCCAATAGGAAATGTTTTTTGGCCATCGCCACGAACATAGAGAAATCCGTTTATGTATGAGTTTTCGTTACCCTCTGCTTGTGCCGATCCGCTATACAGTAATTTGGCACCATTGCCAATAGTAATGATACCGCGGTTAAGCTGTAGTGCATTGGTTACTTCCCAATTTCCTGAAAGTGTTTTTATGCCTGCTTCGTTTGCTGTAAGATTTTGAACTACCAGTGGTTGAGCTGTAGTAATTTGCTGAGCCCCACCAAGCAAATTAAGGGTAGTACTACTCAGGTTGGTTTGTGTACTGGTATTGTTGATGGATGTGTTGGTCGTAATAACTCCATGTGCTCTTACTACACTAGTAGTATTAATGCGTAGTTGGGCATGGGTTGCCGTAGCTATGAGTAATGCTAGAGCAAAGAGTAGGTAGAAGACTTTCATGTGGTACTAATTGTTTTGTAGAGGTCGCATGGAATAACCTGAATTAACATGTTGTTGGGTGTAAAGTATTTATATGACGATTTCATGTGTTAACTTTTAATTTTTGATGGACACATAGAATTCGCACTAGATTATCATCTCGCTGGGTGTAGTCTTTCTTTATGCTCATTTCATGCGTATAAAATCAATTGTTAGTTGCTTATTTACTGACACTTAAAATTAATCTGTGATGACGCGCAAATGAGTAGTATAAATTTCGAGACGTTCATCAGTTTCGTTTTAAATGAATTTTATCACTGCAGTGTTAAAGTGTGCAGGAGTTTATATAAAACAAGTTGCTTACTACTGCATCTGCCGAGTTAAGAATTTCAACACTTTCATCAAGTCCTACTGGACAACCAGTTATTATAAATTTCGAAATCTGAAAATTTATTGCGGGCGGGCTAATGATAGTTTGTTCAATAAGGGTAAGATCACTTAATAAGGTAGTGTTGGCACAACCAGCCTCCGCTATTCGTAAATTAAAATCGGATAATGCAATCGCAGTATTTGATGCTATACTAATAGTTAGGTTTGTGCCTTCTCTGCATGCAGCTACAATAATGTTAGTACCTGCAAATTGGTTTATATCAATTGATGTAAAATTGCCGCAAACAAGCGGTGATGGAACCGATAGTTGGGAACAATTGGGTTGCGTCATGCCTGTTATGATAGGATCTGTAGCAGGCGTTTTAACAACGTAAACGGCTTTAGGTGTTGCAGGCGTTGTGCTGGCATCAAAAAAAACTATTGTTGTGTTTTTATTCTCAGGTAACCGTGTAAGTGCAAATTGCCTGTTGTTAGGTGCAGCAGATGCCGCACAAAGATCGGAGGCACTAATCGATCTAGTTGCTACGGTAGGTAGTGTACCACCGGTTGGTACTACTGTTAACTCTACACTATAAGGTGGATTAAACGAATCATCCAAGTCATTGAAGCGCAGGCAAGCCGGATCGTTTTTCTCAAGGTCAAAATTGATGGCACTGAAATGCGAAACACGACCTGTGTAGGTATTGGTTACAGTATCTAACATCGCAACCCCTTCGGCTTTCCAGAGGCCTGCTTTTTCATCATACGTCAACAGCGGAATGCTCGTTAATTTTTCTTTGTTGTTGCCAAACAGATTAGCTGGCAACGTAATGATAGCCTCGCTGCCCTTCTTTCCATTCAAATTATAATCTTTCTCATTGTCGTAGATATCTAATGAGAATGCCCCCAAACTTTCCATAAAGGCAGGCCCGTTTCCAAAATCTGCTGAATTATCACCGGGCATACCATCTGGAGAAAAAAGGTTAACCTCTGCCATAGCCACTGTTACCGGATTAGATGTTGTTAGACTATTGGGTTGAATTCTAACCTGAATGCCATTACTACATCGAGCTTCTAAACTATGATAGTCATAAGCCTCTTTAATATCAGCAGGCATACCAAAACCCGAAACCTTGCCTTCAGCATTTATTTGAATGGGCACTCCGGCTAGCGGATTAGCCGACCAATTGGCGCGGTGGCTTAACGAACCCCGACAATTATTTTGTGTGTCTGTAATAACACCACCTACTGTTGGATTAATAGTTAATACGGTGGCTTTTTTTAATTCGTAGTTTCTCTCAGGAATGGAACCATAAAAAACTTTGGATACTAGTCCAAAACCTTTAGAGCGTATGTTAACAACATATTTTTCACCCAGTGGTAATTCGCCTTTCAATTTTCCATCTTGAATATCAATAACCACTTCCTTAGGTTCTTTAGAATCTTTATCCCAAACATAAATGATTGCTTTACCTATCGGGATCGGTTCCCCACCAGAATCAACAACTTGACCGTGTAATGGAATTAACTTTGTTTTTTCACAGCCTAAAAACGTAGTACTTAAAACTACTAGTACACTGAGTGATAATGGTAGGAGGATTTTTGTAGAGGGTTTCATTTGTTAATTTTTTTTAGTGAATAGTTGCAATCGCCCGAGTTACTAAGCCGATAGATGTGTAGTATTTGTTTATCGGTTTAATGAGTTTGTGAAGTTTATTTTTTCATTCAAAAGCATTTATTTTTTTGTACTTCGCTTTGCTTCAACGGTTAGTCCCAAACTTTTTTTAATGGCTTCTACATCACTTTCAAGGGCTGTCATTTTAGAAGACAACTGTTCATTGGTAGTGTGTTCTTTTTTGAGTTGAGATTCCATTTGCTCAAGCTTTTTCTTGAGTGTCTCAATAATTTCTTGTTGTTCTTGAATGGCTTTTACCGCTACGGGAGCCAGACCTGCATAATCAACAGAATAGCGGTCGTTCTCGGGTGAGTACTTAACGAGTTCCGGAAAAAGCTCTTTCAGTTCTTGGGCGATCACACCAACATTAGAAGCTTCTTGATCGCTTTGCTTATTGAAATGATATCTGCGAATAGGTAATGCAGTTAACCGCGGCAGAACTTGCTCTATGGTATAAATGTTCTTTTTAAGTCTTCTATCAGAAACCGCAGAGTAGTTTCCATTGCTAGCAGCAAACTGGCCAATTAAGGTACCGTTTTCATACAAGGCTAAATTACCCGTGGCATTGGAAACAAAAAAAGAAATGTTTTGGGTACCTGCTCCATTTTGAAGTAACAGACCATCGGTGCCTACTGTATTTGCATGAACGATATGGAGTTTTGTTTGGGGTGTGGCTGTGCCTATACCTACATTGGCATTGGCAACAGCTCCATTCACACCGCTTATACTACCCAGCACTAAGCTGTTACTTTGACTAACCACTGCATTGGCGCCAATGGCTGTAGCATTGGTTAGTTGAGTGGGTGTTCCCGGACCTGTAGCAAACCCTAAAAATGTATTATTGCTACCAGTTGTATTTCTATTGGCTGGTGTATTAGTGTTTCCGGCCAAACTCCCCACTGCTGTATTCCGCGATCCAGTAGTATTGCCAATAAGAACATTGGCACCTAGCCCTGCATTATCTGCTCCGATAGTATTAGTTTGTAGAGAAAAAGCGCCTAAGGCAGAATTTGTACTGGCTGTATTGGCCGCAAGCGAGAGCACGCCTACCGCTGTGTTATCTCCCGCACTGGTATTATTGAATAATGCCTCCGTTCCAACCGCTGTATTATTGTCACCTGTGCTGTTAGACAGGGCTCTAGATCCAATAGCCGTATTTGCAATACCCACTGTGTTGGCTGCAAGCGCTAATCTACCCAGCGCAGCATTTTCAAAACCAGTAGTATTACTTTGCATAGCCCGATACCCGACTGCCGCATTATCACGGCCGGTAGTATTATTTATCATGGCTTCATACCCTATAGCAGCATTAAAAACTCCAGTGTTAACGTTTCCGCTTTGAAATCCATAAAATGTATTGGCGGTAGCTGTTGCGGCTTCAATTCTTCCTGCCCGTTGGTTAAATACGCGCAGATTAAGGGGCACATTATCGGTGGTTCCAATGAAGTTAGTACCGTCTACGGTACCAGCATTTCCAGTTAAGCCCCAGCCGCTTCCGCCACCTGCTGCCCAAGTTAGCGCTCCTGATCCATTGTTGGTGAGTACTGTTGAAGCCGCACCTTGTTCAGCTGGCCATGTATAGGGAACTGTATTAACGGTTGTGGTAGTTCCGGAAACGGTAAGACCACTAACGGTTGTGGCTCCGCTTGAAAGTGTGCCGGTAGTTGATATGTTTTGTGCGCCAAATGCCGGCACCACTTTACTTCCAGCAATAGCGGCTGTTGCGCTAACATCAGCATTCACGATGGTACCATCTACAATTTTTGCAGAGGTCACCGCATTGTCAGCCAGCATGGTATTATTAACACCACCCGTTTCAATAGCGATAGTACCTGTTGTGGATATTGGTCCACCCGTTAATCCGGGCCCAGTAGCCACGTTTGTTACAGAACCGCCTGCTGCGAGGGTTGCGGGCAACCAGTTGGTGCCATTCCATTGTAACACCTGATCATTGGTAGCGCCTGATTGTGCCAGTTTATTGGCTGTGATGGTGGTGTTGGCAATGTTTCCACCAGTTATTGTTGTAGCGGCAATATCAGCTCCGGTAATGGTAGCATCGGCAATTTTTGCAGATGTCACCGCATTATCGGCTAGTTGTGTAGCGCCTACACCGCCATCAGCAATAGAGACCATACCAGTTGCAGTAATAGGTCCACCAGTTAAACCTGTGCCTGTATTGACTTCTGAAACTGTTCCACCACCGGCAAGTAAAATCGGTGCCCATTGAGTACCATTATATTGATATACACTATTAGTAGCGGGAACTGCTGTAGAAATTGGTCTGCCACGAAAACCTTGCACGGTTATATTTCCATTAGTGCTGTTCAAAGTTGCATCCTGTGATACAGTTATTTGTGCATTATCAGTACCATTGCCCACTAAAATCTCGCCTGGATTTAAGGTAGGAACTCCACCACCCCCCACGTTATCTGGTGCGGGTTCCCACTGACTTCCATTCCATTTTAATATCTGACCGTTTGTTGCACCTGCCTGAAGAATTTTATCCGGGCCAACATTTCCAATTTTTACATTCGTTACTGCGCCATCGACAATATTAGTTGTTTGTACTGCGCTGGTGGCCAGTTTGGTGTTGGTTATTGCGCCCGCGGCAACGGTAGGGTTAGGGTAGGTGCCAGTAAGATCACCTCCCGCTGCACCAGAAGTAACAGGAGTTTGCCAGATTGGCGTACCCCCATTAACAGTTAATACCTGTCCGTTAGTACCAACACCAAGGCGCTGGGCGGCACCAGCGACACCACCGGTAATAACGTCACCCACGTTTGTCATCGGGTTGGTAAAACCTGTTACAGCATTTTGCCAGGTAGGCACTCCTGCCACGGTGGTTAACAATTGATTATTGGCACCAGCGGCCAGTTTGTTTACGGCAATGGCAGCAGTATTGGAGATATCAGCATTAACAATTGTAGCATCTGCAATTTTTGCCGAGGTCACTGCATTATCAGCAAGCTCCGTTGTACCAACACCACTGGCCGCTATACCTATTGTGCCTGTAGTAGTTATCGGCCCACCGGTTAACCCTGTGCTGGTCGCCACGCTAGTTACGGAGCCACCACCTGCAAGCGTTACAGGTACCCAGTTGGTTCCATTCCATTGCAATATTTGATTATTCGTTGCACCTGACTGTGCAAGTTTATTGGCGGTGATGGTGGTGTTGGCAATATCACTTCCGGTAATGGTAGCATCGGCAATTTTTGCCGAGGTCACTGCACCATCTAAAATTTTAGGTGCTGTTACAGCATTTGCCGCCAGCTCAGTAGCAGTAACGCCACCTGGTGCGATCGATATAGTTCCAGTTGCAGAGATAGGCCCTCCCGCTAATCCGGTTCCGGTATTTAGTAAGGTAATTCCAGACCCGCCACCACTACCAATAGGAAGCCACGCGGCACCATTATTATAGTATAGTTGATTGTCAGAAGTGTTGTACACCACCATACCACGTTCTTGGGTAAGGCCAGTGACTGTTGTAACCAATGGAACAATTAAGCCTTGAGTGCCATCGCCTTGAAGCCAAAGTACGGCATGTTCTTTTACCGCTTCGGTGCCAATGGATACATTACTTTTTTGAGCGAGCGAAGAGAAGGATTGTAACAACGCTAAAGCCAAGAGGAGGTGTTTACCTCCTGTGAATAGAGAACGCATAGGGTAGAGTAGGTTAGAAATTTCTTAAAATATCCACATAATCCCAGTCATTAGCAAAAGTTAACTGAACATATTAACGGACAAACGATATAGATAAGCAGTTAAAATGAAATAGGTGGTTTTTTCATTACACTACAGCCCTAACAAGTTTTTCTGCTGAAATCAGAAACGAAGATGGAGTGCCTAAAACAAAAAAGTCATCCTTCTGTGAAGATGACTTTCTGTACCGAAGGCGGGACTTGAACCCGCACAGCTTGCGCCACACGCCTCTGAAACGTGCGTGTCTACCAGTTTCACCACTTCGGCTAATGCGGTTTTTAGTAAGGGTGCCCAGGACTGGATTCGAACCAGCACACCGGTTAAGGCACTACCCCCTCAAAGTAGCGTGTCTACCAATTTCACCACCTGGGCATTTAACAATCAAAACTGCTTACCTAACAACAGCAAGCGCTTTCAAGGGCGACAAAAGTAATAACCTTTATAATCTTAACAAAGCATTTGATTCGTGGCTATGTAGGCCGTATTGAAAATAGTTTGAAGAGGTAAAAC
>CAYNKN010000115.1:0-9064 GCA_964397805.1 uncultured Chryseolinea sp.
AATAGCGTTAAAGACACCAACCAGTACAGCAGCTAATGGCACGAGTCCTCCTTGCAAAGCGGCTTGTGCTCCCACGACACCATAGGCACCCAAGCCAAGGGCATCGACCAATAAAATAGTACGCCTTAGTTTCGCAAGCTTACTATGAAAGAGCATGGATAGAAAGAAGGCGATTAAAATAACAATTAAGTACTTTGAATCAGTAACTGCTTTAGGTGGGCCTGCTTGAATAAAGATGGCATCGCGAATTAAGCCACCACCAAGCCCTGATACAAACGCCAGCATAAGTACACCAATAAAGTCGTACTTTTTATGAATTGCAGCCAGCGCACCCGAAGTAGCAAACATAAACACCGCCAGCAAATCGAAAATGATAAAGGTATCATCCACATCAAGTTGTTGGATGAGAGTAGGTATTTCGTTCATACAGATAATCGTTTCTACTAAAGTATGTATAAGTGAGCTTATACTATAGAAGTTAGCGCCAATGCCCGGTGACAGAAAAAGAATGAACGAAATTCGTAGATTTGTTTTATGCAACAGACAAGGGACATAGAGGTCAAATTACATGAACTGAAACCAATACTCGCTGACAGATTTAATGTTAGTAGAATTGGCTACTTTGGATCCTATGCGACAGGAGACCAAACAGGAACAAGTGACCTTGACTTATTGGTAGAATTTTCAAAGCCCATTGGTTGGGAGTTCTTCACCTTAGAGAAGTTTTTGGAGAACGAATTTGGTTTAAGAGTTGACCTAGTCACAAAGGGCGCGCTTAAAGAAAGGATTAAATCACCAATTTTAAACCAAGTTAAATACGTTTGAAGCCCAGCGAACGAGACAACATACTTTATCTTGAAGACATTGTTTTAGCAATGGATCGTATTCAAGAGTATATAACTGGGTTGGACTTCCAGAATTTCAAATGGGACTACAAAACCGTTGACGCAGTTATTCGTAATTTTGAGGTTATAGGAGAGGCTAGCAAAAACTTATCGGTATCGATTAAGAACAAATATCTAAATGTCCCTTGGGAGGAAATGTACAGATTAAGAAATAGAATATCCCACGAATATTTTGGAATTGACTATGAAATTATTTGGGACATTATTACTCGACATTTACCAAAAAACCACAAAGACATTAAAGTAATTTTGGACAGCGAGAGATCACGTAGATAAGTGGGCTCAGACGCTATCAAAATATATAAATTACATGCAGGTTCACTTTGTTATCATAAGTTCTGCATCTAACTTTATTTATCAACGGTTGAAAGGGTTGTAGCTTTAAGCTGCATAGTGTCTTTGAGGGGGAAGAGGATAGTAAAAAGATCATTTACTATATTTGGTTACCATCTCTAACCTAAACCCTGTATGCGGAAAAATTTTATCATCCTTAGTGTAGCTACACTATTACTTATTTTTGTTTGGGCCTATTTCTGGATTTATGCTTTTGGTTTATTGCTTTTTGTAGTCCCCATTATTTACATCGGTGTTGCTGATATTGTTCAAGAGAAACAATCCATTCGAAGAAATTTTCCGGTGCTGGGTAGGTTGCGTTATGTGTTTGAAGATTTCCGACCGAAAATTCAACAATACTTTGTGGAGTCGGATACCGATGGTGCGCCCATTAACCGAATAGATCGATCGGTTATTTATCAGCGTGCCAAAAAGCAAGTAGATACAACACCTTTTGGAACTCAACTCGATGTCTATGCCGAAGGCTATGAGTGGTTAGGTCACTCGGTAGTGCCACTTGATTTTCATACCATTAACCATCACCCGCGTGTAACCATCGGTAATAAAGATTGCAAGCAACCGTATAGCGCCAGTGTGTTAAATGTATCGGCTATGAGTTTTGGTTCGCTCAGTGGCAATGCGGTTGAGGCATTAAATGCGGGAGCCAAAATTGGCGGCTTCGCACATAATACCGGTGAAGGAAGTATTAGTCCCCATCACCTGAAGTATGGAGGTGATTTAATTTGGCAAATTGGTACTGGTTATTTTGGTGCACGCGATGAAGAAGGGAAATTTTCAGCGGAAGCTTTTCAGAAAAATGCTTCGCGCCCCGAAGTAAAAATGATAGAAATTAAATTATCGCAAGGTGCGAAGCCTGGGCATGGTGGCATTTTACCTGCAAAAAAGAACACACCAGAAATTGCGGCTATTCGAATGGTGAAAGCCGGCACAACGGTTTTCTCTCCGCCTTATCACAATGCGTTCTCTACACCCCGCGAATTAATTCAATTTATTGCGCGCTTACGCGAACTGTCGGGTGGAAAACCGGTAGGGTTTAAGTTGTGTATTGGCCGCAAGAGTGAATTCATTTCAATTTGTAAAGCCATGGTGGAGTTAGATACCTATCCTGATTTTATAACCGTTGATGGTGGTGAAGGAGGAACAGGTGCAGCACCGCCTGAGTTTTCTAATTTTGTGGGTATGCCATTATTAGATGCATTAGCTTTTGTTGATAACATGCTGAAAGGATTTGATATTCGGAAACATATTGTTATCGATTGCTCGGGCAAAATATTAACGGGCTTTCATATGATACGCGCCATTGCTTTAGGTGCCGATATGTGCAATAGTGCGCGCGCTATGATGATGGCACTCGGCTGCATACAAGCATTGGAGTGTAATAAAAATAGTTGCCCCACAGGCGTGGCGACACAAGATGCTTCGCTTGTAAAAGGACTAGTAGTAAATGATAAAAAAGTGCGGGTAGCGAACTACCACAAAAATACAGTAGAGAGTTTTGTTGAGCTGATGGCAGCCGCCAGTGTTGATTTACCCAGAAAATTAAATCGACATCAAATAAGTAGAAGGGTATTTATGAATGAAGTAAAAACACTAGAAGAGATTTACCCATCAGTTCCGGTAGGGGCATTTCTTACAGGCGAGGTTCCGGAGCGCTACAAAATGTCGTTTGCTGCGGCCAGTGCAGATAAATTTTAAAACAAGTACACACAATACGATAGTTGAATTTTTGAAAGTTCTTAATCAATACTGCACATGAAATTATTTACAGTACTACTTCTTATACAGTTAACAATAAGTTTTGCTTTTGGACAAAGTGAAAAAGCAACGTATAAAAACGTTGTCGAGAATTTTGAGCGAGACTATAATGCCAACAATTTTGAAGCAATCTTCAATGCTTTTTCTGCTGAAATGCAAAGCGCTTTGCCACTTGAAAAAACTAAAGAATTTTTAACCGGATTAAAAACGCAAGCTGGCAAAATCAATAAGCGAGAATTTATTCGGTATGAAATGAGCTATGCTTCGTACAAGACAACGTTCGAGCACGCACTATTAACAGTAAATATTTCGATTGATAATGCGAATAAAATTAACGGCTTGTTTGTAAAACCTTTTGTTGATAGCAGTGCTCCTAAAATGGAGCGCAATAAAACGAAGCTGATACTACCATTTACCGATGAGTGGACGGTGGTTTGGGGTGGCGATACAAAGGAACAGAATTACCATATTGATCATCAAGCACAAAAAAATGCATTTGATATCGTGATAAAAGATACCGGTGGGAAAAGCTATAAAACGGATGGCCTGACAAACGAAGATTACTTTGCCTTTGGTAAAGAACTTTATGCGCCTTGCGATGGCGAAGTAGTATTAGTGGTGGAGGGAATAAAAGATAATGTGCCCGGTGTACTAAATCCTGTTTATGTTCCGGGTAATACCGTGATTTTAAAAACCGCTAACAAAGAGTATTTGTTTTTTGCACACTTTAAACAACACTCTATTCAAGTGAAGCAAGGCCAGCAAGTAAAACAAGGTCAGTTATTAGGGCTGTGCGGAAACTCCGGAAATTCATCAGAGCCACATCTGCATTTTCATATTCAGAATATCGAAGACATGAATTCGGCCACTGGGGCAAAGTGCTACTTCGATACGATTCGTGTTAATGGCGAATTAAAAGCTGACTACTCTCCCGTAAAGATTGATAAAATAAAGCGGGAGTGAAAAATTCAGAAGATGGAATCAATCACTTCTATTAGTTTTGGCGTTGGCGTACTACTTCATAGATAGAAACACCGGCTGCTACACTCACATTAAGCGATCCGATTTTTCCCTTTAAAGGTATGCGTGCTAAATCATCGGCTTCACGTAGTAGCGTATCAGAGATGCCGTCTTCTTCGGAGCCCAAAATAATAGCGATGGGTCCGGAAAGACTAAGCGCATAAATATCCTGCTCCGTTTTTTCTGTACAGGCCACAATGCGTATACCTGAATCGTGGAGGAGTTTCATTGTTTTTTTAAGATCACGCTCACGACAAACCGGTAAGTGATGAAGTGCTCCGGCAGAAGTTTTCATAGCGTCACTGGTAATGGGAGCGCTACCTTTATCGCCAACAACAATGGCATCCATACCGGCACATTCAGCGGTGCGTACAATTGCTCCAAAATTTCGAACATCCGTAATGCGATCAAGTATGAGTAAGAAGGGTTCTCTTCCTTCACTAAAGGCATTATCAATAATATTTTCAAGCGAAGCATAACCCACTGCAGAAAGCACGCAGATTACACCTTGGTGATTTTTGGTGGATATGCGTTTTAGTTTTTCAGGAGGAACAAATGTTACAGGAACTTCGTGTTGTCTGGCAGTGGCAATCAACTCTTTAATCAAGTCGTTATTTAATCCTGCCTGAATCATAATTTTATCGATGTCCTTACCGGCAACAATGGCTTCCATTACGGCACGCGTTCCATAAATCATATCTGATTTTTCCATTGTCCGTGATTAGGCGATTAAGTCGATGGCGTTAGCTAACATTCTATCCTTATCGGTTACTACATTACCAGCATCATGGGTGCTCAGTGAAATAGTAACCTTGTTGTAGGTATTGCTCCACGTGGGGTGATGATCTTGCTTCTCTGCAATGATGGCAACTTTTGTCATGAAGGCGAATGCTTCCACAAAATTGCTAAAAGTGAAAGTTCTGGTAAGGGTGTTATTTTCTTCTTGCCAACTCATAAGTAAAATGTTTAATGAATTACGAATGTAGGTGTTTATAAAGCTACAATACCTTCAATTTCGGAAGCTTGCACATAAATTGCAATTACGGCCTCGCTTGAAGGCGCCATTATTTCTATGGTAATGCTGGTATAGTTGCCTTTACTAGAGGGTTTGGTAGTAGTTGTGTGCATCGGAAAAAGTTTAATTACTTCTTCTTCTTTACCGGCTGGCACAATAAACTTAAACACATAAAGTGACGGCCAGGCATAGTGCTGGTCTAGCTTTTCGCGAAAAGAATTAATCCATTGTTGATCCATGATAAAAAAAGAACGCCCTCCCTTGTTAGAGGAGGGCGTTACGTATTAGGCTTTATTCGTTAATAAAATCTGTAACGCTTGTCTACAATATTTGCTTTTTCTCGAATGGCCTCAGAAATACTAAAGCCGCTGCGATTGTTATTGGTTTGTTCTATTTGTGTTTTGTAGAAACTATAATCGCCCATAGAAGGTGCAATTGTTTTGTTATTAAGTTCAATCAACACCACACCGTTTTCACCGGCAACAGGTGTTGAACGCTTACCCTCTTCTAGCGAGAACGCCAACCCTACAGCAATCGGATCGAAGCCAACTGTAGGCATGGAGTTGCTATTTAGTTTTAAATCGCTGCTGGTATAAACACCGGCATCCGATCCAAAAGCATTCGCTATTTCTTCCATGGTGCCATTAAGTCCTTTTAGTTTTTCAATAATTAACTTGCCTTTTATTTCGTTACGAACGGCAGGCGTTATTTCTTCTTTAACAGTGCTAAGTGGCTTATTACCTTTTTCAGTCTGGTTGGTCATTACTGCTACTACATGTTGATCTCCCAAATCGAATACTTGAGAAATTTTTCCTTCGCTGGCATCGCGGAACAGCCATTGAACAATTTGACGAGTTTCGCCTAATGTACCCACTCTTCTATCGCCAGCTAAAACGTTGCGCGCATCTAACACAGTAAGACTTTGTTCTTTTGCACGCTTTTCAAAATCAGCCTGATTAGTTAAGTCAGAAGCAAATGCCTCCGCTTTACGGAATGCTTCGTTGATAGTTTCATCACTTGGGGTGATATCAAACTCAACAGTTGCTAGTTGATAAGCCTTGTTTGTTTTTAAATCAGAAACCTCAATAATATGATATCCAAATTCTGTTTCAACCACATCGTTTAATACACCGGTTTTAGTTGCAGAGAACACCGCTGTTTCAAAAGGTTTCACCATCTGCCCACTGCTGAACCAACCTAAATCACCACCGCGACTGGCTGTTCCATCTGTTCCAAATTCGCGCGCCTGAGTGGCAAAGTCTGCACCGCCTTTAATATCTTTTAAAATGCCAAGGGCTTTTTCCTTAGCTGCTTTTTTAGCGCTTTCGCTGTCATCGTCCCAGCGAATTAAAATGTGTTTAGCGCGTGCCGTTGACGCTGTATCATTAAATATACGCGACACCTTTACTACTTTAAAAGTCTCACCATCTAACACAGGACCAATTACTTTGCCTTGTACCAAACTATCAATAGAAAGGAAGGAAGGTAATGTAGCAATGGTATACTTGGTATAGGGGTCGTTGCCTTCGGTTACGGCCGCAGCATACGTAGAATCATCTTGGGCATTTTTGAATTCAGCTACAGCACGATCGAGTGCTTCTGTAACAGCTAGTGAATCTTCAGGCGATGCCACTACTGGAAACGTTACGTATTTAATGTCGCGTGTTTCTTCTGTTTTATAGCGCTCGATATTCTTGTTATAATAAGCTTTTAAGGCATCGTCTGTTACCTTGGCAGCGGAATCGCTAATAGCATAATACGGTACATAAACGTATTTTACTTCGGCCACATCATTTTGAAGATGGTATTCGCGTTCGGCTTCGGCTTTCGTAACGTAATTACTTTTTAAGATCAGGTTTTCGTACTTTATCCGAGCACGACCTGGTCGTAAGTCTTTTTGAAACATTTCCCAGCGAATGCGAGGCTCTGAGCCTTCAGGCATTGTTTTAAGCTGGTTAAGGTAGTTCACTACTTGGTCGGGATCGAACTGGCCAGTTTCCTGATTGGTAAAGGCCATCTTTACATTTTCATCCACGTTTTTTCCCTGCACCATATCCCACAATTCCTCGCTGGTTACCTCAACACCAATCTTTTCGTATTGGGCTTCAATAGCGTGGCGGGCAATAAGCATGTCCCAAGCTTGTTGGCGTAGTGATGGTCTCTCGCGTTCGCCCGGTTCCCGTCCAAAGTTAAGGAAGTAGTTTGCTTCGCGTTCGCGGATCACACTTTGGTATTCCTCATAGGTAATTTCTGTACCGGCTATCTCGCCTACGGAATTTTTACCCCAATTTAAAATGGAGGAATTACCACTAAAAATGTCGCTTACAACAAACGCTGCTATCGCAACAAATACAAAAATCACCACCCAGGTGCCCATTTTGTTGCGCAAAGTTCCTATCAATGCCATAGTCTGATTTTTAAAGAGCCGCAAATTTAACCCGTTCTGGCTATTAGAAAAATATAGGCACTAAAAAGACCTTGTACGTTCGCCTAAAAAATTAGGGGGAGTACCTGATAAGCAGGAATTTAAGTTTCCCTATTCTGGATAATCGCTCTTTTCGAGTTGAATTTTGACGGTATCAATCCGGTTGTCGCCTGTGGATTGGATGGTGAAGGTAAAGGGCGGAATTTGGATGGTATCGCCTGGCTTTGGAAAATCTTCGGTATACGAAAGAATTAGACCCCCCAATGTTTCATACTCACCAATTGGTAACTCCCATTTGTAAACGTCATTCAGGTAATCAATTTCCAAGCGAGCGCTAAAGAGAAAGTTGTGCTCATCAATAATTTGTTCGACTAGGTCGTCTTCATCGTGCTCATCTTCAATTTCACCAAAAATCTCTTCAATGATATCTTCCATACTCACAATACCGGAAGTCCCACCAAACTCATCAATGACTAAGGCCAAACTTTTTTGTTCGTTGATAAACCGGATCATTAACTCGTTGGCCAACGTTGTTTCGGGTACGAGTATAATGGGGGTAAGGATATCTTCTATTTTTGCTGGACGTTTAAACAAGGCAGACGAATGACAGTAGCCAATTACCTCATCGATTTTATCTTTATAGATAATGATTTTTGAGTGCCCGGATTCTACAAAGGCATCACGTAATTTTTCAATACCATCTTGTACATCTACCGCAATAATTTCTGTGCGAGGTATCATGCACTCTCTGATTTTAACTGTTTTAAATTCGAGGGCATTATGAAATATTTTTTTATCGAGCTCAATGTCTTCGTCTTCGTGTTTTACACGGTGCATGCTGTTGAGGAAGTGGTTGAGATCGGTTAATCCAAAGGCTGGGCGTTCATCAGAATACTCCAGCCGTAAAATATGTGTAATAACAAATCGCGATAGCGTTACAATAAAATACATGAGTACAAAGAGTATTACAAAGCAGATCATAAATGGAATAGCCAATGCCGAGAGCATGGTGTTCGGATTAATCATGAACAATGTTTTGGGTAGAAACTCAGCGGTGAGCAAAATAATGACGGTAGAAAGTATGGTTTGTACTACCATAATGGTAGGCTCATTATTGAAACTTGCGGGCAAATACTCGGTTAGTATCGGAACAATAAGTTGTGCCATAAAACTACTGAAGAATACCAGCGCAACCGTATTGCCAATAAGTGTAGTGCCAATAAACCAAGAGGGGCGTTGAATAAAAAACGACATTATTTTTCCGGACAGTACACCTTGCTTGCCACGAAGTTCTAGTTGTAGTTTGTTTGCAGACAAGTAGGCGATCTCAATTCCAGAGAAGAAGAATGAAAAAATAAGAGTGACTAAAATGCCGGGGAGTAAAGCGGTGTCCATGTTAATTGCGCTTACGCAAAATATAAATAAAAAACAGTATGAATGATAACATTACCGCCCAGTAGGCATGACCAAGGCCTAACGTCATTATTTGATGGATTCCAATAATTAGAAAAGCAACTGAAAAAGAAAGTAGGAGTACATCTACGAGTTTCATGTACAGCAAAAGTAACTAAATTAAGCCAATCGATATTG
>CAYNKN010000116.1:0-8993 GCA_964397805.1 uncultured Chryseolinea sp.
ACAGCTTCACGCTTTTGTTTATATAATTCGGTGTAGTCGCGATCTAATTGTTGTAGTACGCTGGACTGCTCTGTTTTCATGGCTTGTTCTTTCAATACTGTATTATGAAAAACAGGCGGCTGAAAAAACAAATAAAAGACATACACTAGCACACCAATAAAAAGGATCATAAACTGCATCGGTATCTTTAGCAGTCCATTAAACATTAAGCCCAACCTACTTTGGGTAAGCGATGTACCACTTAGATAACGACCTACTTGAGATTGATCTGTACCGAAATACGAGAGAAATAAAAATGTTCCGGCAATTAATCCCGACCAGATATTGTAACGATCATTTAAGTTAAATTCCAGATTCACTAAATTAAATTTACCCAACTCACCCGCTACATCAACTGCATTACCGAATGTTACATGATCAGGCAGCATAGTAAACGCCAGTATTCCTGCCAAAATCATCCCACTCATAATTACCGTCATTTGATAGCGCTGAGTTAAACTCACTGCACGTGTTCCTCCGGAAACTACATAGATAATTACTAATGAACCGATTAATAACGTAGTAATCGTAATGGACCATCCCAGTATAGAAGATAGAATTAGTGCTGGAGCGAAAATGGTAATACCTGCCGATAAGCCTCGAAGAATTAAAAAAAGAATTGCCGCTAACGAGCGCGTCTTTCGGTCGAATCGGGTTTCTAAATATTCATACGCTGTAAATACATTTAACTTGTAGTACATCGGCACTATGGCAACCGAAATAATAACCATGGCTATGGGCAACCCAAAATAGAATTGTAAAAAACGCATGCCATCTTCAATAGCCTGACCAGGAGTAGAAAGAAAAGTAATGGCACTAGCTTGTGTAGCCATAATGGATATACCCATCATCCACCAACGCATGGAGTTATCGCCCTTTAAAAATCCTTCTATGGTTTTATTACCACGCGTTTTCCATGTGCCATAGAGCACAATAAAAAGAATGGTTCCAAAGAGTACAATCCAGTCGAGGTAGTTCATGATGGTGACGTAGCGCGAAGTATTAGTATCCGGTAAATGATTGTGTGATGAAATAATAGAGACCAATTTGCACCAGCAGTACACTGAGTAGTAACCAGTACCATTGTTTCCATGATTTAAAAATGGGAGGTTCTTCTTCTTTCATACGAATTCAGTTAAGGATGAATTTATAAACCTACCTAGCGTTTTTGTTTTGATTTACTTTTCTTTTCTGGAACTGGAGGAGATGTTACTTTACCGCCTGAAACTAAATTGGCAAACAGCTTATAGGCTCCCGGAACACCTTCTGGCAATTCGCGAAAAAAAGATAAACCCGTATAGATATAATATCCGTTTCCGTAGCGAGCTGCTAACAAGCTACCTTCTTTAGGTGTTTCTCCAGTATCGTTCATCGACAAAAGTGCATCAAAGTTTTCACTCCATTTATTCGGAAAGTATAAACCTCGCTCTTGAATCCAGCCATCAAAATCGGTAGGGGTAATTTTATTAGGATAATTTAAGAGTGCATGATCTGGTTTTAGAATTCGTACCTCAGCATCCTCTTCAGTTACACGATCGCGCGAAATAGACAATGGAAATGGAGTTAATCGATTACCTTGTAAATCAATACTGGTGTTATATTGAACCACCAAGTTTCCACCTTCTTCCACAAAGTGTAGTAAGTCATCCATCATAAATCGAATACGTTCATTGGTGTTCAACGCACGGATACCTAATACCACGGCATCAACACGTTTTAAATTTTCAGCGTTTACTTCTTCATTCTTCATTTCCCAAACCTCATAGCCCATGTTACGCAGTGCTGCGGGTACATCATCACCAGCACCTTTAATGTATCCAATGGTTTTACCGGTTTTTGCTAAATCAATTTTAACAATTCGCGCTTCTGCTTTAGGTAATAAAGTTTGTAATGGAATGTGATCATACGAAATGGTGAGTAATGCTTGATCATGCACCTTACCATCAACCTGAACAACTGCTGTAAGTGTGGCAGAAAGCTCTCCTGTTGCTGGGTGAACGATAAACGATTTTACTTGTTCTTCACCGCTTGTTGAAAGCACTACATCTATCGATGAAGGTTCTGCTCGCCACCCGCTAGGTAGTTTTAATGACAATGATCCATTGATTGATTTGTCAACAGCTGATGTGACTTTTACTTTTACTTCACGTGAAGTATTATTTGTAAACAGTACCACTTGATCGGTCAGGTTAATAAAAACAGGAGGAACAACTTCCACCGGACGAGTGCATTCTCCTTTTATGGGATCAGTCCATCTATACTCCAGCGGTCGAGTGATTACTAGTCGTTCTGATCCTACTAAAAAATGTAATGCAATTTCTATGGCTGCATCGTTTTCTGGCTTACCTATTAAAGCGGGATCATTTACTGTAAAGCGTCCTATCGGATGTGGTTCGCGCAACCAATACGGATCGGAATAAGACCAATCTGATCGTACGGATTTTTTAGTATTAATCAGCGTTGCGCTATTCATCTTTAAAGGTAAAGTAAACGTAGTATCAAGCGAAAGTGCTTCGGATTCAATACGTTGAAGTGTTACAGTGGCTTCACTTCGATTCACTACTTCAACAGAAAGTGATGTACTCTCTCCGGGTGATGCCCAATAGCGATTAGCGGTAGGAGAAATAAAGAGCCCCATACAATCGATAAGCAGTTGCTCTACTTCTACGAGTTTACGCGCTTTCCATATACTCGTTGGCAGTGCGTTGATTTCCTTTCTTATTTGAAGCAATAACGGTACACTTGCCGATGGTTGTTCTACATCAAACGTGCGATTAACTTGCGTAACTAATGTCTTAATTTTCTCACCACCTTTTATTCTACTCCAAGTTATATCAATACCTTGAAACAGATCGCCTTTCAAACTATCTCCCTTAACACGTTCTAAAAATTCAAGTTGATCGCCACGCATACTACGCGAACCAAAGCCCTGACTTTTATGCTGACTTCTACTAATGGCCGCTATCTCTGAGTAAGAGCTTCCTAGTAATGTATTGTAACCGCCTACATTTAGTGATACGATGCCGGGTGTGTTTTCATCAATAGTTGTATTCCACCAACGACCTGTATTCGTATACAAGCGTTTTACTTGCCACGGAGTATATTCTTTTAGTTGATCAGTATAAACATCTGTGCGAGCTGCTAAATCGAAAGCTTCCTCCGCCAGAATAGCTGATGCTGTATGATGTCCGTGTCCTGCTCGTTCATCTGGTGGAAAGCGTGTGATAATAATATCGGGTTGAAACTGTCTGTATACCCGCACAACATCCGAAAGTATTTTGTCCTTATCCCAAATCTTAAATGTTTCATCTGCTGATTTAGAAAAACCAAAGTCGTTGGCCCGCGTAAAGAATTGTCTACCTCCATCGAGCCTTCGTGCAGCAAGTAATTCTTGTGTACGAATAAGCCCTAGTAAATCACGCATTTCAGAGCCAATTAAATTCTGACCACCATCGCCACGTGTCATCGATAAGTAGGCTGTTTCTACTAACTGATCATTGGCTAACTGGGTAATAACACGGGTATTTTCATCGTCTGGGTGAGCTGCTACATACAACACAGAACCTACAACGCCCAGCTTCTTCAATTTTAGTTTGATATGTGCCGCATCTGGCTGTGGTTGAGCAAATAGAATACAAGGAAATAATAAAAAGATTAAAGAGTATCGCCTCATGCCTTGGTGGTTTGATGCGAAATAACGGATAAATTCTGAATTAGAGTAACCGTTTATAAAACCAGAAATAGACGAATAAATATTGTATATGAAAGTCTGTTAAATCTTTCCGTGCTTTTCGCCATTAACAAAATAAGTACCGTCTTCTTCGAAGTAAAGAACGATTTTACTCTGAGGTACTTTAGTGGTTGACAGAAATGTAATGGTGTATTCGTAAGGTGTAACACGTCCTTTGATATCATCGGTAAAACCTAAATCGAGCCTGACAAAACCATCTTGCGTAATTTTCTTTTGTAAGACGGTTTTATTTTTTTCGCTAACTACGAGTAACCTGTTTTCTTCCGCAGCAAGTTTTAGAAAATTTAGCCGAACATGAAGATATGGAAGCGGTCCTCCTGCTTTACGATGCATAGAAGCCGCATCCAAATTCACCATGTTGGGATCGTACGGTCGCGACTTAAATTCAAACTCCAATTTTAGTGTATATTCATTCGAAGGCTTGAAGGGTACCGAACCTTGAAACAAACTTAACAGCAGTGAAAAGTAGATTAAAAGCATAATTATAAATTGAATTTATAATATAGCGAATCATATCCAGCAAAAGGAGTAAATCAGCAATAAGATTTTCAACGACACATCAACGTCAAGCGAATGCTAAGGTGCTCTCTCAAACCCAAAAGAAGATTCGCTTGCGTTACGATTAATTAAATCTATACCAGAACAGGCTGAGAATACGAACTAGTATTAATCGTTGCTTTCAAATCGTGAAGAATAGTATACAAGCCAAAATACGTTCGGTTAATATATACCGCATCGCGCACTCCCCTAGCCTTTTTACTTTCGCGTAACTCTTTCATTGACGATAGCTTTTCGCCAAATAAAAATAATTCTTCAAAGTAAGCCTTGTCTGCAAAATCAAATTCAGGTGTTCTAAAGGGTCTACCTAAGAGTTCAACCAACGTAGAAAAAATGGTAACAAAGAAAGCCGTGTCTTTAGCGTCATCTTCTGGATATACAAATCGTAATTGTTCAAAAACTTTACGTTGCTTAACAGGATTGCTTAAGATATCGGCATCCAGTAATTTAAAATAGGTATCGTAAAATTTTTCTGGAATTACTTTAACACACCCAAAATCAATTACACCGAGTTTATAATCGGGCGAGATAATAAAGTTACCGGGATGCGGATCTGCATGAACCGCTTTTAATTGATGCATTTGGAAGTGGTAAAAATCCCACATGGCTTGGCCAATTTTATTCGCCTCGTCTTGTGGTAATGGTTTATTGAGTATCTCCCCTAATGGCTTGCCTTCCATCCAATCCATAGTAAGTATCTTGGGTGAAGAATACTCGGGATAGTATGTTGGGAAAACAATATTATTAATATGACTACTTTGCTGCGAAAGCTCCATAGATCGTTTTAACTCCAGCGTATAGTCGGTTTCTTCTAACATCCGCTGCTCCACTTCCTGAATAAACTCATCGTATTCAACCGGATTTAAATTAAACATCGTCATGGCGATCGGCTTAACCATAGCCATATCAGATTTTACACTATCGCCTACACCTGGATACTGAATTTTAACGGCCAAACTTTTACCCTTTAGTGTTGCCTTATGTACTTGCCCCATAGAGGCAGCGTTAACGGCTTTGGTTGTAAACGTATCGAACAAAGCGTCTGGACCTTTACCGAAATATTTCTGAAAAGTTTTTACTACCAACGGATAAGAGAGTGGAGGAGCACTGTACTGTGCCATGGAAAATTTTTGTTGATAGGCTGTTGGCAAAAGGTTCTTATCCATGCTCAACATTTGCGCTACCTTTAATGCGCTACCTTTTAACTCACTTAGTGAATTATAAATATCGGTGGCATTATTGGCGTGGAGTTCATCGCGGGTAATGTCTGGATTAATTAATTTTTTGCCATAGTGTTTCAGGTAATTCGTCCCGATTTTAGCACCTGTACTAATAAATTTCCCTGCTCGTTGTACTTTCGTTACCGGGATACGATCGAATTCTTTCACGTAAATTATTTGGTTTGGTAGAGAAACTTAGCAAAATCAATAGCGGAATCAACAGCACCTTTTCCGATTAAATCGAACGCCAGATTAACCGATTTTTCGATAGCGGCATCTGTTTTTTCAAATCCTGCGCTATCATCCGATTTCCAGAACCATAATAAAAAGCCCATGTGCAACCAGAAAATTTTTGGATAGCGCGAATCAACAAACGGTCTGTTGGCTACTTCACCACTCCCTTTACCTTCATTTAAAATACTTTCGAAAAATTGATCAAATTCAGTTTTAAAATGCTTGATGTAATCAGGTGCTAATTCTGGTTTACGGGCGTGTTCTAACTGATAAATTACATAACTCCTATTCGACTTTAATTCTTCCATAAGCGTGAAATAAAACGCTAATACCTTTTCACGACTACTAAACCCAGCAAAAGCTTCGTCTGATTTTAAACGCGAAGTTGTTTTTGTGATAAATCCCTTCCAGATCGCTTTTTCGAGCGCATCGAACGAACCGAAGTGCGAGTAAAATTCATCCTCCTTAATCGATTGATCTAAACAGAATTTAAATACCGAAGCCGGGCGCTTTCCCTCGGTTAAAACATATTGAATGTAAGCTGTGATGAGTTGGCTATCGCCTGCTTTGGCGGTTGTTTTTTTGGTCGATTTTTTTGCTGTTTCCATGCTCTTTAAACAGAAAATCGGTACAAAGGGTTTGCACGATCTCAATGATTATTTCGTTATTTTGAAGCCAATGAAATACTTCCTAAAAAAGAAGGATTCCTTAACCAGATTGAAAGCCATAATGAGAACTTGGATAACCATACTATTTGTTTGTATTAGTTCAATTGGGATAGCACAGAGCAATCGGGCGACAACCGATAAGCTATTTGCGCAAGGAGAAGCGGCTGCAAGCACAGGTAATTTTAAAGAGGCACTAAGCTTATTTAACCAATGCGTGGCAGAAAGCCCAGGATTTACAGCTGCCTACATTGCCCGTGGGGCAGTACATGAAAACCTAAAAGATTTGGAGGCAGCATGGCGCGACTACACTATTTGTTTAGAGCTAAAGCCCGATCAACCGGAAGTAATCTATGCTCGTGGCATGGTGGCTTTTAAAGTAAAAAAGTATGAACAAGCCAAAACAGACTTTTTACATTTTCTACGATTACCTCCGGGAGAAACCCAAACCATTTATTTTAAACAATCCGCCTCTGCATCAGGAACCAACCAAATAATCACCGCCCAAGGTGCGATTTTACCCGAGGTTTATAATCACTTGGGGATGACAGAGTTCAAACTAAAAAACTATACGCAAGCATTAGCTTGGCTAGACTCCGCTATTGCCCACCAACCTGCTGAACCCGACTATTATGTAAACCGAGGGCTTGCCAAAGAAGCATTAAACAACCCAACGGCCAAATCGGATTATGAGAAAGCACTTTCTATTAACTCCAACCACACCGCTGCACGCCACAACTTAGCTATTTTAGCTAGAAAACAAGGCGACAAAAGCGGTGCTGCCGAACAACTGGAAAGCGCCATAGATAGCGATTCCAGCATGTTGGCTCCATATTTAGAACGTGCTTTTCAACGTATGGAGGGCGGGTATTATAAAGGTGCTTTAGAAGATTACAACAGTGCCTTAAAAGTAGAAAGTCGTGATCCGGAAATTTGGCTTAATCGTGGATATGTACGCGAAAAACTGAATGACTTAAAAGGAGCATTTTCAGATTATACACAAGCCATTCAATTAGATGAAACCTACACCAAAGCTTGGCTCAATCGAGGAAACGTATTAAGTAAACAAGGTCGCTACAAAGATGCTATCGAAGATTATACGGTCGCTATTACACACCAACCCGACTATGCATCGGCTTATTATAATCGAGCTATTGCCCATCAAAAATCAAAACAACTACCCGAAGCATGTGCCGATTTAAAATTGGCCGAAGCAAATGGCCAAGTGATCGCTGGCAAAATAAAAGCAGAGTTCTGCAAATAAAACTTGTTTGAAGGTTAAGCTGAATGCGGCTTACGCTTAAACAAGCCTACCAAAGTAAGCGCCCAACAACTCGCACCAATTACCGTGATAATTAAATTCCATATCCGGTAATCATCGGGCCAAATAACAAATCGAAGTACACCAATACTTGTAGCAACCAGTATTACAGTTAACCAGTATGATGGTTTAATAATTACTGGATACGGAATTATTTCTTTGGGTTTCGCTAACACATAAATTAAAATAAGCAGCATGCCAAGTGCAGAACTACCATATTGCAAAACAAAGTATAAGGGATACTCAGTGCCATTAACGTTGACGAGTATTTCTTTAAATTCACTTATCTCTTCTGCAAAGTATCCGTCTCCATGCGTAAAACTATCCCACAGTAAATGGGAGCCCGCGCCAAGTAAAGCAGAGATAGTAAATACAATCCAGTTTTTTTTTAGATAAGGTAAAAACTCCAACTGTAGAGTATCCTGAAATCTACATTGAAATACTACAGGTAGATTACGAATAAGATGGTGTTTTACAACTTGATGAAATACAATAGCTAAAAGCAACGTAACCGGTAAATTAAAATAAAATAATCCAGCCACGGTATGGCTATGGGCACTTCCAAAACTCATTTTAAAGAAATATTCAAAGTCGGGCGCTACACTTCCAAGTATGAGTGCCGTGGCTGAAAAATTTCGCAATCGAATGAATGGAAGAATAATAGCAGGGTGTGCTGCTGTAAAAGGCATAGTCGCGAATTAGAAAAGTTGAAGGTGCATAAAAAATTAATCATCTACCACATCAGCCTTCTTTCTATTACTTAAAAAAATCATTCCGATAATAAAACAAACTGCCGAAACAATAATGGGATACCATAATCCGGCTAATGGATCGCCCTCCGGATTACGTTCCGTTCTACTTAGCTCGTACAAACTCGTTGCAATAAACGGAGTAAGTCCACCAAAAATACCATTACCGATATGATACGGCAACGACATGGACGTGTAGCGTATGCGTGTTGGAAATAACTCAACCAGAAAAGCCGCAATAGGTCCATAGACCATGGCCACTAATACCACTTGCAATAAAACTAACCCAGTCATCGACCAAAAGTCATCTTCACTCAGCGTTACTTCTTCTTTCATTTCTTCATTCACCTCACCTTCTGGTAGAACCATTTTAGAATAGGTTCGCTTGAGTGCAGTACCATCAGTATAAGTAATGGTTTCTATTGCGTGTGAAGCTGACTCATCGGCTATTGTGAT
>CAYNKN010000117.1:0-2084 GCA_964397805.1 uncultured Chryseolinea sp.
GGAACAATCCCAAATTGTTCAAACGCGAATAGCGTTCCGGTTCGCCCCATACCGCATTGAATTTCATCTAGTATTAGTAGCGCTCCAGTTTCTGTGCAGCGTTGGCGAACGGCTTTTAAATAGGTTTGTGTAGGTAGGCGAACTCCTGCATCGCCTTGTATAGTTTCCATAACCACGCAAGCTGTGCGATTGGTTATCTGGCTGAGGTCTTCCATTACATTGAAATCAATAAACTTAACATCGGGCAGTAACGGACGAAAGGCTGATTTCTTTACCTCATTACCCGAAACACTCAGCGCACCATGCGTACTTCCATGATAGGATTTTTTACACGAAACAATTTCTGTTCGACCAGTGTAACGCTTGGCAACTTTAAGCGCACCTTCTATGGCCTCTGCACCTGAATTAACAAAGTAGCAACTGTTTAATGTGGAAGGTAAATTATCAGTAAGTTTTTTAGCCAGGAGGTTAGGTGTTGCTTGAATAAATTCGCCATACACCATCACATGTAAATGTTTATCCAGTTGATCTTTGATGGCTTGAATAACGCGTGGATGCCGGTGACCAATATTACTTACGGCTATACCAGAAATCATATCGGTGTAGCGATTGCCATCGGGTGTGTAAAGGTAAAGACCTTCTGCTTTCTCTACCGAAATAAGATAAGGCGACTCGCTGGTTTGTGCGATGTGCTGCAAAAAAATATCCTGACTAAAATCCATTATCCAAAGCTATGCATTGGTAGTGAAATAGCCATGCAGTCGTGATAAGGGAAAGTAGAAGTGATGGACTAATGCAATGACAAATGAGGAAACTGAATTTGCTTTATAGAGCGGGTAGAGGTAGAGTAACTTTTATTAGATCGAGCTAGTAGTCTGATTAGGTACTCTCCTAATTTTATGGATGAGCTTATTTCGCTGGCGTAGTATGAATAACTTGAGATGTACTATTAGCCGATGGGTTTGTTTTAGAGATCGAGAAATTTGGTCGGGTACTTAACATGACCGAAATAAGCATACCGATAACAATGGTAAGTACTAGGAGTATGAATTGCTTAACTCTAGACGATAAGCGAGCATTGGAGACAGTGCGGTAGTTGCTGTTACTCATGTACGTGTAGCCCATAGTCATTTGAATTAAGTGATCAAATGTCGTGATGAGCCAGCAAAATGGCCGATAAAAAATGCCAGAAAACCTACATTGGTAGTGTTGTCTTAGTAAAAGAAAAGGTATTGGTAGGACTTATAAAGGTATTGACGATCAGGGCTTTTGCTTTTCCTGATAAACGTTTACTAGCGAAATAAAATCCTTGATAATATCATTCGGAACTGTAACCGATAGATGATACTGTTCGAGTTTCCAGCCGTTCGCTGTTTTACGAAGAATACCAGAACCACGGCATATACCCATCCAGGTTGATAAGAGTTCTGAAAACCATACTATTTTTCCATCAGAAGTTAAATGCAGGTCGCGATCGTAAGCTTTAAAATCCCACGCTTTTCCACGATCAAAGTAAGGCTTGGCGAAAGTCATAAATTCAGCTTTTGTCCAACGCTCTGTAGCATCGGTTCCAATGTACACAGCCTCATCGGCCATGCTTCCAAAAAACACGGCAGCATTTGCTTCGGTTGCTGCCAAGTGCCAGGCATCTAAAAATGTATTGATTTCTTTTTCTGGAAGTTGAGCAATGGTGTTTTGGGCTGAAAGAAGAAGCGCTAGTAAGATACTGGTTTGGAGAATCCGCATGTTAGGCTTCGTAAAGTTTTAAGAATTCAAGCACCTCTTGTCGGGCAATACGCGGTTTAATGTCATCATACGGTTCGGTTGCAATCGACTTGAATAAATCATTGACCAGCGTAGATTTAAACCCAAGCTGGACAGCATAAATGGAGGCTACTTCTAACTCAACATCTTCAACAACATCGTCCAAGTGGATCATAAATACAAGGTGATAGATGGCTTCGAGTCGATCGACCTTATTACCAATATCTGAATACTGAAGGTTGGATAAATCAACATTAGCGAGTTTTAGATCCTCTGGATTTAAATGCAGTTGAAACCCCCACTTTAGCAGGCATAGTAAA
>CAYNKN010000117.1:2094-8952 GCA_964397805.1 uncultured Chryseolinea sp.
TTCAATTTTATCCTGCCCCAGAAAGAGCGCTAGAATATTAAAATAACTTGATTTAATGGAGGTCAAGTTCTCGTTTGTCAGTGTGGTATTCATAACGTATTTGTCAGTTAGCCGACTCTATAAGAGGATCAGCTTAGGTAATTTCGGTAAAAATATGGGATGAAAGTGAAATTGAAGCTATTTTTTATTGCACTTGTTTTGAATAGCTGTATTGGTGTTGATGTGCTGGAAGATCCATTAGGCTTTTTGAAGATTTTGAATGGATCGTTCGCATTGTCTCCAGAACAGGAAATTCAGTTAGAGGCCAGCTATCGTGTGGCCGATCGACAAGTAGAAGTTCCACTCGTGTGGTCAAGTTTGAACGTATCTATCGCCACAGTTTCAAGTAGTGGATTAGTTCGCGCACTAAGTCCCGGACAAGCCAAGATTGTTGTAGCCTATTTATTGGCAAGCGATACGGTAACTGTAAATGTAGTTGCCGATGAGAATGCGGTAGCGACTGTAACTGTATCAACAGAGAAGGATAATTTAATGGTTGGAGAAAGTACTCCACTTCAGGTGTTGGTTAAAAACATTGGCGGTGAGCTGTTACCCGACATAGCTGTTGAGTGGTTCTCTGAAAATTCATCTTTAGCCTCGGTATCTCAAGAAGGTATGGTTACGGCTCTTCAACAAGGTGTAGTAGGTATTCATGCTAAAGCTGATGGTGTAAAAAGTAATGTAATTGATTTCACAATTGGTGCCGTTCGTACAGGAAACTTTGTTCCAACAGGCGGTTATACGGCAAAAGGAATGGCCACTTTAAAAGTAGAAAACAATCAACTACTCTTAACACTAAGCGATGACTTTAACACGAGTTTTGTAGATACCTACATTTACCTGGCTAACTCCACTTCGGGTAGCGTGGCATTTAATACAGGTATCGAAGTACAACGAATTACAACAGGTGGTGCAAAGACATTTAACATCAGCGCCATGAACCCCGATATTCAATTATTTGATTTTCGTTATATAATCATTTTGTGTCGTGGCGCGCGACTTACGTTTGGTTATGCTGATTTAAATGAATAGAAAATATGAGTTGGTCAATTAAATATCTTTCTGTGATGAGGCGATTGGTGTTCATACTTCTGGTAAGTTGTTTTTTTACAGAAGTAGTAGCTGGCGGAGGTTGGCCGATTGGTAAAGGAAAAGGTTATTTTAAACTGGGGCAAAATTTAATTACGTCCTCTTTATTTTATAATCCCGCAGGTGAGCTTGTCGATATCCGAACAACGAGTTTATTTACTACCAGTATATATGCTGAGTATGGATTTTCAGAAAGGTTAACTGGTATTGTTTACTTTCCATTTTTTGTGCGCGGTACATTAAATGAAGAACGCTTTATACCGAGCGGTAATCGTAATGCAGGAGAAGCGGTTAATGCTTTAGGCGATACCGATGTGGCACTAAAGTATACCTTTATTAAAGACAAGCCTATCGTGGTTAGTGCCATGTTAACACTGGGTATTCCGTTAGGTGTAACAAGAGCCGGAGAAAGCAATATTTTACAAACAGGTGATGGAGAGTTTAATCAGATGTTGCAAATCGATGCCAGTACTTCCTTTTATCCCGTGCCATTATATGCTTCAGCATTGGTGGCCTTTAATAACCGAACTAACAATTTTTCGGATGAAATAAGGTGGGGTGTAGAAGTAGGGTATACGTTTTTTAAGAAACTTACAACAATCGGAAAAGTGTACTCGGTTCATTCACTTTTTAATGGTGCCGATGAAGTAGCAGAAAACGGAATATTTTCAAACAATACAGAATACCTTTCACCGAGTGTTGAAGTTGGATATCAACTAACCGAATCGTGGGGTGTAAGTGTTTCTGCTGCTTATGCGTTTAGTGGAAGAAACATCCTGGCCTCTCCTAATTATGGTGCGGGTATCTATTTCAAACTTTAGCGACAATACTTCAGCTCCAGTAAACGAGTATTTTCTGCACCCATTTTTTTTGCTTTGGTAATATCTTCGCAAGCGTCTGTTCTTCTTTTCAAAGTAGCTTTAAGTTCAGCACGAGCAATATAGGCGTCTGTTTCACGCGGGCGAAGAAATACAACCCAGTTATAATCTGTTATCGCCTCTTGGTAATCTTTTAATGCAGTATTACATCGTGCTCGTCCTTTAAACATTTCAGCGTAAATATCAGGAGCATCGGCTGGGTTCATAATGATTTCGAACGCTGCTCCATAGATATCGGTTAGATTTTCCTTAAAGAGTTGTTTGCCGATAACAAAGTAAGGTTTCGCTTCTTGCGGGTTGTCTACTTTATCTAAGTAAATCATGGCGATCTGATACGCCAATTCAAAATTATCGGGTTGCTGATCGTGCAGTTGCTTTAAATCGTGCAGTGCTTCGTTATAATTACCCAAGTAGTATTGGCAAGTAGCAATGCGAAATAATGTTTCATACCGTGTTGGGTCTTCCTGATCTCTTAACGTTTGATAATACCTCACAGCATTTGTGTACTCTTTATCCCTAAACGACTGATGAGCCATATTGCGTAAGGCATGCATTAAGCTATCGCGAAAAAAACCAATCCGATATTCGCGTGGTTCGGCTTTTAATAATGTGCGTAGTTCGATAAAAGCATTTTCAAGCTGACCGTTGATAAATAGTGTATCAATTTGTTGAAGCGAGCGTGTAGTAGCACGTGCATGTGCTAATCGTTTTTGCTCCATAAAATAATCGGCACTGTGTAAAATGGCAAAGCAAAAACCAGCAATAACTATAAAAACAAGAAATGCTAATCCTTGAATTTTAAAATACTCGCCATTAAACGTATACCGTTTTTGTTGTGCTTGTTGCCAAACTTGAAATCTTCTTTTTTGCTCGAGTTCCCAATCGGTTTCAATTGGTTTAGCAAACTGCATGAGAATATCATAACGTGATTTTTTTAACGAATCAGAAAGGGTATGGTATGCTTCATTGATTTCTTTAAATTTTTCCTCTGCTTCTTTGTTGCCAGGGTTTCTGTCTGGATGATACTCCATCGCCAACCGCTTAAAGGCGGCTTTAATTTCAGCTTGCGTTGCTGAAATGGGGATGCCAAGAATTTGGTAGTAGTTAACCATCGAGAAAAATTTACGCAAGTTCTAAACACCAAATTTAACAAAGGATTGTATTGCAAGGTTCTGGTAAGTGTATAAAACTTGCCTACTTCTACAATTATGTATCGAAGACATGCCTTCGGAAATAAATTCTAATGTTTCACGCTCAATTGAGCTTCCCAAAAATTCATTGTAGTCAGCTAAAGTAGTTTTTAACTCCACTTCATTCAGGGCAGGATTCAATTGTAAAATCGCACATTGTAACGTTCCAAAAGATTGATAACCAGAAAGTAGTATGGTGACAACATATCGTAAGTCCGCAGCTAATTCTCCGCTTGCACCACCAAATTGTGCTAGCAGTAGCATAGCAAAGGCCGGGTCTGACTTGGATGTGCACGCATTAACTTGTAAATCTTTTACAGGGTAAAAACATATTTTAGTTTTTTGAGTGAACCGATGTAATGAAAAAGACTTTACCAGTTTGTTGGTTTTTTTTGTGCTTTTAGAATCTATTTTAAGTGATAACCTTTTGCGCTATGAGCGTTTTTTACACAGCGTTCTTTTCGTTACTCTAACTACTCACATTCAATACAGTTATACGCTAGAAACATATCCATGCAAATTCTTTTTAGAGTGGCATCAACTCCACAGGTGTAGATATCTTTTACTAGTAACTCTTTTGAAATGGAGCGTTTTTAAAGTGATAGGTCATGGTTTTGACATGGCACGATTTATACCTGCTTAAAAAGAGTATTGTACAATAAACATTAAACTCTAAAATTTATGGCAACAACAAAAACGTCTGCGGGCAAGAAAAAAAGTACCCAACAAAATGGTTCGAAGGACAAATCTGAAAATGGAGCTATGCAATCTTCACAATTAATGAAATTGTTCGAAGACGGTTTAAAGGATATTTACTGGGCAGAAAAAGCGCTTCTTAAGGCATTACCTAAAATGGTTAAAAATTCGACTTCGGATGAGCTTATTGAAGCCTTGGAAAATCATTTAGCCGAAACAGAAGTTCAAATTGAGCGTGTTGAAGAAATATTTGAAATCCTAAATAAGAAACCTGTTGCTAAGAAGTGTGAGGCGATGGAAGGTTTGCTTAAAGAGGGAGAGCGTATTATGCAAGAATGCGAAGATGGTTCAATGATGGATGCCGGAATTATCGCGGCCAGTCAAAAGGTTGAACACTATGAAATTGCATCGTATGGTACATTGCGAACTTTTGCTGAAACACTAGGCATGCAAGAAGTTGCACAACTATTGGAAGAAACGCTTGAAGAAGAAAAATTAGCCGATGAAAAATTAACAGCAGTTGCCGTATCGGCAATTAATGTTCAGGCCGCTGAAGTAGAAGAAAAATAGGTAATGGGTTGGTTCTTTAGCAAGTAAACCTCGCACAAGTGGGGTTTACTTTTTTTTCACACTGCACACCCCATAAGCTTCAAGTATAACTTTCTTTCTGATTTAATTTTACCTCGCCTTTGTTGTTCAGTGAACTGTTTGATTTTTGGTCAAGTAATAGTACCTCGCATGCTGATTATTTTACACACTTCTAAACGCTAACAGATAGAATATCTGTCAATAAAGCCTCAATCCAATAAGCAATTTACCATAGGATAGGTGAAACTTTATAAGTGTGAAGTTGTTTTCTTTACAAAATTTATCAACTCAAAACTATCCTTACAGGATTTCTACTTAGCAAAGTATTGCCTGTTCCATTAACTAGAAGACGATGTCATCGAATGCCCTCTTACAATTTACATCTTCTGGCATTTATTGTCCGGCAGCAGGCGTTCATATCGATCCGTGGAACCCCACCGATTTGGCTATCATTACTCATGCCCATAGCGACCATGCTAAGTGGGGTTCTCGGCATTACCTCGCTCATAAAGATTCGGAAAGTATTTTACGATTGCGTTTGGGGGAGGAGATATCACTTCAAACGGTTTCGTATGGAGAAAAAGTTTCTATTAACGGTGTGCAGTTCTCCCTCCATCCTGCCGGGCATGTTATTGGTTCTTCGCAAATCCGTGTTGAGCATCAAGGTGAAGTATGGGTAGCCAGTGGAGATTATAAAGTTCAAAACGATAATTTCTCAGCACCTTTTGAGTCCATTAAGTGTCATACTTTTATTTCAGAATCAACATTTGGTTTGCCCATTTATAAATGGCCTACGCAAAACGATGTGATGAACGAAATAAAAAAGTGGTGGAAACAAAATCAAGCACAAGGTAAGGCGAGTGTATTAATGGGTTATGCGTTGGGAAAGATGCAACGGTTAATTAAAAATCTTCAACCATTTGAAATACCCGTATTTGCACATGGCGCAGTGTATAATGTAAACGAAAGATTACGTGAGGCAGGGTTTGATCTCCCTCACATTCCGTTAGTGACGAATGAAATCAATAAAAAAATATTTCAAGGTGCATTAATTTTTGCGACACCTGCTGCACTACATACTTCATGGATGAAAAAGTTTGAGCCTTACTCAACAGGGTATTGCTCCGGATGGATGGCGGTACGTGGAGCAAAAAATAGAAGGTCGGTTGATCGCGGATTTATTATTTCCGACCATGCCGATTGGAATGAATTGAATACGGTTGTTGCAGCGACTGGTGCAGAAAAAGTATTAGTAACACATGGATATACCGATACCTATGCGCGATGGTTGAACGAACAAGGAATTGAAGCAGCGGAAGTAAGCACAACGTATGGAAACGAAGAGGAAGTTGTAACCGCTGAATAGGTAGCATGAAGCAGTTTACCCAACTTTTTTTGGATCTTGATCGAACAACTAAAACGAATGAGAAAGTAGCGTTATTGAAAACGTATTTCCTTACGGCACCCGAAGAAGACAGACTGTGGGCGCTGGCGTTGTTTACCGGAAGGCGCCCACCTCGTAGTTTTAAAACAGCACAAATTCATGCGTGGGCACTAGAGCAAGCTAACATTCCGGAGTGGCTTTATAAAGAGAGCTACAACAGTGTGGGCGACATGGCGGAAACTATTTCGCTACTTCTTCCTGTGTCCTCGTCTACATCCAATAAAACATTGAGTGAATGGTTTCATGCATTGGCAGCCATGAAAAAAGCGACAGACGAAGAGAAGAAAGAATTTATCCTTACGGCTTGGAAAAATTTCTCGCCTCATGAAATTTTTGTTTTCAACAAATTGATCATGGGAAGTTTTCGTATAGGTGTTTCACAAACACTGGTGGTGCGTGCTGTTAGTGAATCTATTCAACAAGAGCCAGCGCTAATCACCCATCGCATTATGGGTAATTGGGATCCGTTTGAAACAACTTTTCATGAATTGATTTTAGGCGAGAATGCGAATGATCAACTTTCGAAACCGTATCCGTTTTACTTAGCTTACGCGATAGAAGGATCTGTCGATACATTAGGTAATCCGGAAGATTGGTTGGTGGAATGGAAGTGGGATGGCATTCGTGCGCAAATCATTGTCCGTAATCAGGAAGTTTATAGTTGGTCGCGCGGGGAGGAACTGGTAACAGATAAGTTTCCGGAGTTGAAAATATTTTCCACGTTAGTACCCGATGGTACTGTACTGGATGGTGAAATAGTTTGCTTTCAGCAAGGCAAACCGATGCCCTTTAATGTATTGCAAACACGTATCGGCAGAAAAAATGTATCAAAAAAAACAATGGCCGATGCACCCGTTGCATTTATTGCTTATGATTTACTGGAAAAAAACGGTGTTGATCTTCGACAACAGACTCAGCAAAACCGGAGAGATGA
>CAYNKN010000118.1:0-8934 GCA_964397805.1 uncultured Chryseolinea sp.
CCACACATATGCTAGTTTTTCGGTAGCGCGTTTAATCCATTCTTCATGGAATGTAACTTGATACAGTTTTATATAGGCCTGAATCAGATACGCATAGTCGTCTAAAAATCCGATAGCAATTGAACGTTTTTCTCTAAACGAACGATAAACAGTATTTTCATCAATCAAATTGTTTTCTAAGTAATGAATGTTTTTTATGGCTGTATCTAAAAAAATACGATCACTAAAAGCTTGGTAGGCATCCAACAATCCAATAACCATCATGGCATTCCATGAAGTAATAACTTTATCATCCAAACTCGGTTTAACGCGCTTACTGCGAATGGCTAATAACTTGGCTTTACTTTCTGTTAAAATTGTTTGCCATTGTTCCGGGGTTAATTCATGTTCGATTAAAAACTGACTATCAGGTTGATGTCGTATAAAAATGTTATTCCCGTGTTCCCAGTTTCCATTTTCTGTTACGGAGTAATATGCTGAAAGTAGCGAAGCATGTTGATCCCTGAGTACGTGGTATAACTCCGATTTAGTCCATACGTAATACTTACCCTCTATACCTTCGCTGTCGGCATCTAATGCCGAATAAAATCCACCTCCAGAGTTTGTCATCTCGCGATTTAACCACGTAAATGTTTCGTAAACAATGGTTTTAAACTCATCATCTTGTGTTAGCCGATAGGCTTCTGAATACAGACTAATAAGTTGAGCATTATCGTACAACATTTTTTCAAAATGAGGAGCAAACCAATGTGCATCAACTGAATATCGCGCAAAGCCTCCACCTACCTGATCATACAATCCGCCCATACCAATCCGTTTCAAAGTTAACACCAATTGTTCGCGCGCAGTTGGTAATGTAGTAATGGAATAATAACGCAGTATAAAATGCCAGATAGAAGGCATAACAAACTTGGGAGCTTTATCAAGCCCACCCCAAACGGTATCGAATTTTGTGCTTAGCTTGTTGTAGAGTATTTCTAAATCTTCTTGCAGCGATGAGTTACTTCCAGACTGGAAGAATTTGGCTATATCCGATTGCGCCAGGTGATCGAATAATTGCTCAGCGGTTTTTTCAATATTAGCCCGTTGGCTATGATAGGCTTTATTTATGTTTTGTAATACCTGCGCCCAAGTAGGTGGTGAGAAGTAAGTTCCGCCAAAAAATGGTTTTTGATCAGGCGTAACAAATACATTAAGTGGCCAACCTCCATTGACACCAAGTGCCTGAACCGCATCCATGTAAAGTTGATCAATATCGGGTCGCTCTTCACGATCTACTTTAATGCAAACAAAAAACTCATTCATAATACTGGCGATATCGTCATTCTCAAACGACTCACGTTCCATAACGTGGCACCAATGACAAGAGGAGTAGCCAATACTTATTAGAAGCGGTTTATTCTCAAGCTTTGCCTTTTCAAAAGCTTCTATGCCCCACGCATACCAATCTACCGGATTGTAAGCATGCTGTAAAAGGTAAGGTGAAGTACTTTCTATTAGTCGATTGGCGGTGCGATTCATTTTTTATTTTTTAAAGAACAACTGAAATGTATATGACATGTTTATGAACTGGGCAGTAGTTGATTGTTGAAAAATGAAATTTCTTCATCGACATTAACAAAGGTCTTTAGCGTTTCAAGCTTAGCCAATGTAGTGTGTAAAAATTGTTGATGGGCGATTGATGTCGGGTGAAATGGTTTGTGATTTAATGCATGCTGAATGTCTTTCCATGCAGCCAAAAAATGCTGAAGATCTGTATTGAAATAGGTGGCTACAAAATGTTCCCAGATGTAATCTTCGGCTTGGGTAGTGGGGTGTATCATATCGGAAGTATAGTATCGATAATCACGCAAGTCATCCAGTAAAAGTTCATAGGCAGGAAAGTATTCTACATCATCATACTTTTCTGCAACGGTGTGGCAGGCCAATCGAAGTGCCGCTTTACTAACACTATTTAATACTAAGGTATCTTTTAGGTGGCGTACCGGACTTACTGTAAGTATGATTCGCAAACTGGGATTAACTTTTTTTAGTTGGGTATATAGGTTGCTAAAGGAGGTGTTAAGCTGATCGACACTCCAAAGTGATTTAGTAAACTTTTGAGCTGGAAGTTTATGACAGTTTGCTACTGTTTCGTTTGATTCTTTTAATGAATATACCCAAGCTGTTCCATAGGTAATCACTAACCATTTTGTTTGTAACAAGAAGGTACTGGTAGCCAAAATTGTATTCTTAATTTGGTTTTCTAAATCCTCGAGACTAAGCGCAGAAAAAGTACTGTGGAAATCGTAATTTAGATAGAGATCATCGCGCTGAAAATAGGTTTCTGACGGAGGCAATTTACCATCTAATAGATACGTGAGCATTTTGTGAATGCCAGCCGGATGGTAGAGGTTACCAAATGGATTAGCAGATACCCTTAGCTTATTCGCTGCTAATCGGGTTCCCAATACATCGGCAAAGCATGCCCCAATGGTTAATATTTGGTCTGAAATGGCCATTTTAACTGCCGAAGGAGTAGGAGTAAGGGTAGTTCGAAATATGTTCATAAAATAATGTTACCGCAAACACTTGAAATTTTGAAGCATTTTAAGATACTTTACTAATAATTTAAAAGCCACATACCACCAAAAATAGGAAATCGGTATCAGGTTTATGTGTATTCAGAACGACAACAATCAACTGCTACATTTATGAATAACGACTTAGCTGCATTCGAAAAAATACCCGTCAAAATTTTTAACACTTCCGAGGAAGGTTCGGTGTATGTGGCCAATGAAATTGCTGCCCTTATTAAGGCACGTCAAAAGGAAAATAAACCCTGTGTTTTGGGTTTAGCAACCGGCTCAACACCCACGCGATTATATGCTGAGCTCGTAAAGATTCATCAACAAGGGTTAAGCTTTAAAAATGTTTACACCTTTAACTTAGATGAGTATTACCCCATGCAACCAGCTGCGTTGCAAAGTTATGTGCGCTTTATGCGGGAGCATTTATTCGATCACCTCGATATACCTAAAAAAAATATTCACATTCCGGATGGTACGTTAGCGAAAGAAGAGATACAGGATTTTTGCCGAACTTATGAAGAAAAAATTGATAAGCTTGGTGGATTAGATATTCAAGTACTGGGTATTGGTCGCACGGGGCATATTGGTTTTAATGAGCCGGGCTCTACTGAAAAGTCGTTTACCCGGTTAGTATCACTCGATCAAATTACTCGATTAGATGCAGCGAGCGATTTTTTTGGAGAGGAGAACGTTCCCAGAAAGGCTATTACCATGGGTGTTGGCTCGATATTGAAATCGAGTAAGGTATTTATGATGGCTTGGGGCGAAGGTAAAGCAGGCATCATTCAAAAAGCGGTTGAGGGACCTATAACAGAGCATATCCCATCCTCATTTCTACAACGCCATGCTGATTGCACTGTAGTGTTAGATGATGCCGCATCGTCTGCACTTACACGTATTAAAACTCCATGGATTTTACACCCGGTAGATTGGAATGAAAAACTAATTCGTAAAGCCGTAGTATGGCTTTGTCAAACCATTAACAAGCCTGTGTTAAAACTTACCAATCATGACTACATGGAGCATGGTATGGGTGATATAATTACAGAGTATGGCTCAGCTTATCAAGTAAACATTAAGGTCTTTAACTTTCTGCAACATACTATTACCGGATGGCCCGGTGGCAAGCCTAATGCAGATGACTCGTATCGTCCGGAGAGAGCCAAACCATTTCCTAAGCGTGTGCTCATTTTCTCACCCCATCCCGATGATGATGTGATCTCCATGGGAGGAACATTTATACGATTAGTCGATCAGGGACATGAAGTTCATGTGGCTTACCAGACTTCTGGAAACATTGCTGTGTTTGATGATGATGCGATCCGCTTTGCAGATTTTGTTCGCGACTTTAATGAGCAGTTCGGGCTCAGTAAATCAGACGGTGAAAAATTTTATAAGCGTGTTGTTCAATCGTTAAAAAAGAAAGGGCCAGGGCAAAATGATATTCCGGAGGTATTGAAAATTAAGGGACTCATTAGAAGGGGAGAGGCAAAAGCTGGTGGCCGGTATGTTGGCTTACCCGATGAGCAGATGCATTTTTTAGATATGCCATTTTATGAAACAGGAGCAGTAAAAAAGAAACCCTTAAGCGAAGAAGATATTCAGGTTACGATGGATATTCTCGAGAAAATTAAACCTCATCAGGTGTATGCTGCGGGTGATTTGTCTGATCCGCACGGAACACATCGTGTTTGTTTGGCGGCTATTTTTGAAGCATTGAGACGATTGAAGAAAAAGCCTTGGACAAAAGACTGTTGGGTTTGGTTATACCGAGGTGCCTGGCAAGAGTGGGATATTGATCAAATTGAAATGGCTGTACCGCTTAGTCCGGAGGAACTACTTCGAAAACGTAGAGCTGTATTTAAGCATCAATCACAAAAGGACAGTGCCATGTTTCCGGGCAGCGATAAACGCGAATTTTGGATGCGCGCAGAAGATCGGAATCATGCTACCGCGAATGCGTACAATGCCTTAGGACTAGCTGAGTACGAGGCGATGGAAGCTTTTGTGCGGTATAAATTTTAGATTTATCTCTACGTTGTTGGGCATTAGTATGATTAGAAAATTATTTTATCCTTTTCTTATGATTATTTTCTGCTCTTGCGAACAAAGAGTAGAAGAAAAAATTATTGGACAATGGATTAATGAAAAATATATGCATTATCCTTTTCTGTGCAAGATGTGTGACCGTAATGTCAGTGATACGATATTTCTTCATTTTATAAAGAATCGACTAATAGAAGACAAGGACACTCACAATCTCTATTTTCCAAAACCTGATTACATTAAGATTATTTTAAATGGTGAGCAAGATATAGATGAAAATTTGTGGGACTTTCATGTTCTAGATGTTACAGATAGCACATTAAAAATCCGTACTTTCTGGGGACGAGATACTGTATTACTGAGACGAATAAACGCCCCAAATCAATAGCTATAAAACATGTGCTGTAGTGAAGGTACTTTAAAAGTGTGCAAGTAACTTCACTAAGCAACGTAGGACAATGTTTAACTTGAACGCACGTGAATTATAGCTAAGCGCAAAAATCCCTAACCTCAATCGAGGTATAACTTCTATTGTTGCATTTGCATTTCCTGATGTCTGCGAAATGAGTTACGCGAAGCGGTGTGTATCATATCCGGATCGATTACCTCGTTCTCATCGCTAACGGTATGGCCGTCTTCATACGAAACAGAAACGGCAACTTCTAGTGTATGTCCAGAAGTACCTCTATACGTTCCTTTAACAGGTGAACAATCGGTGAAATTCTTACCTACAGCTAAGCGCACATGCGTATCATTCGCTACGCAATTATTTGTTGGATCTAATCCAAGCCATCCAAAGAAAGGAATGTAAGCTTCAACCCATGCGTGAGTTGCACCTTCACCGCGCATCCCTGTTTTATTCGGACAGATATAACCACTTACATAGCGTGCGGGTATATTCATTAAGCGAAGCATGGCCAGTAATATGTGGGCGAAATCCTGACATACGCCAGAGCGTAGTTTCCAAATTTCATCCAGAGTTGTTTCCACCGTAGTAATACCTTTTTGGTAAGCGAAGTTGTTGAAGATATAGGTAGAGAAATGATTAGCCGATTGTAAAGGAGTATTATTGTTTGCACGTTCTGCAGAAATCAGTTCCCGCACTTCGGGCAGTGCTTCAAAGCGTTCTTGCTTTAAAAACTCAATAAAATCTAAGGTAGATTTTAAAGTATCTAACTCTTGCCACTGCAAGGCAGCGGGTACCGAATCATCAGGCACAGGTTTAAGACGTGTAAGAATGATAAGATCGGAATCAATTATTAATTCGCTATGTGGATGCGCATTCGTGAAAGTACCCACATTATTATTGAAATAGTCTTGATGTACTTCAACGGTTGGGTTATCGGTAATCGTAATTTTATGTTTTATTATTTCTTGGTAGGCATCTTCAAGCGGATACAGCATGATCTGACTGGCACTGTCGCGCACCGTATTTTCGTATGTGTACTTGGTAATATGTTTGATCTTAAACGTTGGCATAAAAAAGTTTAACTATAAGCGAAGTAATGTTGATTTAGCGTGATACCAATAAGGTGGATATCTTGTTTTATTTCTGTTAAGTATTTGTGTAGCCCAATCTGCGACACACTTTGCACATCCGAAAATTGAACTTTACTTTTTAGCCTTCCTACTAAAAACTCTATTTTAGAAAAACCATCTTTATTTCGATCGCTACGAAGCCACTCTACAGTACGATGGAGTTGTTCTAATGAATAAAGTACAGAACGTGGAAAATCAGTATTAAATAATACTTGATCGATAATATTCCGCGCTTCAAATCCAGAGCGGTAGCGCTTAAGGTAAAGTGCATAACCCGAGATAGAGAGCAGCAAGTACTTCCAATAAGTAGTATCAGCGGCTTTTTCGTCCATACTTACCGGATCGCGAAGTTTTACATCCAGAATATCAGCAGACTGAATAGCACGCTCCAGGTATTTACCAATACTCATAAAGCATAGTCCTTCGCCTTTAAACATGGTAATGTCAGACACACCGTAGTAAAACATACACTGTTTAATTAAGGCATCTAACACCGTTACCGGGTCTTCCGATTGCAGGGAATATCCCAATCGCTCTCTGCGAACAACGTGGTAAAACTCATTGAGGCACTGCCATAATTCTTTGGTAATGTTGTCTTGTACACCTCGGGCATTTTCACGTGCTTTGGTAACCATGTTAAACACCGAGTTGGGATTCTCTCGGTCAAGTACCATGTACTCAATCACCTTACGTCCGTTGTGTTCTAGAGAGGCTTCTTGCTCTTCTTCTAGTTCACCAAATATGCGCAGCACAGGTTGCCATGAAAACTCGGCACTGTTATCCTGCGAAGAAGCATAATTGGTCTTCAACATGCGTAAAATACTATCGGTGCGCTCCATGTAGCGCGACATCCAATACAGCGAATCTGCAACACGGCTTAGCATAGTGTAATAGAATAGGTAGTTAAGGTAAGCGGATAGTGCATCATTAAACAGAAAGAACCCAAGTATCTTTACTTCCTCCGCCTTGCGATGAATTCACAACGAGTGAACCTTCGCGCAACGCTACACGGGTTAATCCTCCGGGTACAATTTCTATTCCCGATGGGCCATATAACGCATAGGGTCTCAAATCAATTCGTCTGGGCTGAACTTTTCCTTGAATGTAACACGGAGCATCCGAGAGGCTAATGACGGGTTGAGCAATAAACTGGCGTGGATCTTTTAAAATTTCTTTGCGATAAGCTTCTATCTCTTCACTGGTTGCCGCTGGCCCCATAAGCATACCATATCCGCCCGATTCATTTGTTTTTTTAACAACCATTTTTTCAATGTTCTTCATTACATGGGCACTCTCGTCTGGATTACCTAATTGATAAGTAGGTACATTTTTCAAAATGGGTTCTTCATTTAAGTAGTATCGAATCATTTCTGGGACATACACATAAATAGCTTTGTCATCAGCCACACCATTTCCAATAGAATTAACAATGGCTACATTACCTTTTCGGTAGGCTGATAAAATACCTGAAACACCAAGTACACTGCCCGGATTAAATGCCAGTGGATCTAAAAACTCATCATCTACTCTTCGATAAATTACATCTACTTGCTGTAGCCCGGCAGTTGTTTTCATAAATACTTTATGATTCTCCACCACCAAATCGCGCCCCTCTACAAGCTCAATACCCATTAAACGGGCAAGCGTAGTATGTTCAAAATAAGCTGAATTAAATATGCCTGGCGTAAGCAACACAACATTTGGGTTCGCCACCTGACGCGGAGAAAGTGCCACTAAATTTTGATACAGTATCGTAGGGTATTGCGTTACTGGTCTCACCATATTCTGTGGAATCAAATCGGGATAAATACGTTTCGTAATTTCCCGATTCTCAATCATGTAAGATACGCCTGAAGGTGTGCGCAAATTATCTTCGAGCACATAAAAAGTACCATCAAAATCTCGGATGAGATCAATGCCTGAGATATGTACATAAATATCGTATGGTATATTCACACCCTGCATTTCACGGAGATAATGCGGGCACGAATAAATTAATTCGATAGGAACAATTCCATCTTTAATGATGAACTGTTGATGATAAACATCCTTTAAAAACAGGTTGAGTGCTTTTAAGCGCTGCTTAATTCCCATCTCAATATGTTGCCATTCGGCTGCTGTTATAATGCGCGGGATAATATCGAATGGGAAAATTTTCTCGATACCTTCGCCACTAGAGTAAACAGTAAACGTAATACCCTGACTCATGAATAAGCGCTTGGCGAGTTCCTCTTTTTTATTGAGCGCATCTGGTGGGATACTCAGCAAGAATTCATACATTTTTTGGTAGGGCGTTCGGATGTTTTCATTGGAGAACATTTCATCCCACGTGTTTGCCGAAGTTTTATAGTCTTGAAAGAGCTCAGTATAGCCCATAGGCACAGTTAAGTCAGGTAGAATCCCAAAATACTATTCACCTGCCAATTACTACGGTTATTCGTGATATTTATTTCTGCAAACGAATGTACGGATCGTAACTTTTAATGATTGATCTTAATTCTAACACACAACATATTCGTAATTAGGCACAAAAAAAGCGCTTGAATTTTTGTCAAGCGCTTTACTTAATAAGATTACAAAGTATTACTCAGCTACTACGTTAACTTTTACCTCATGCTTAACTTCTTTGTGTAAGTCAAGCGTTACCGTATATGTTCCGATGTGCTTGGGAGTTTCCTTTAAGTGTACTTTTTTACGATCAATATCAAAGCCTTTAGCTTTAAGCGCATCGGCAATTTGAAGGGCAGTTACAGCACCAAAAATTTTACCGCTTTCGCCT
>CAYNKN010000119.1:0-8930 GCA_964397805.1 uncultured Chryseolinea sp.
CAAGCTTCGGATCGCCTCCATCATCGGCGCCATCGCCGCGGCCTCGTCCAGTTCGCGCAAGCGTGCGCCGAGGACTGCGGGCGCGTCGCGCAGCACAATGCGCTGGATCTCGGGCTCGAGCGCGAGGTCGAGGTAGCGCAGGCAGCACGACCGGAGGGCGCGCCACGGGTCGGCCCCGGCCCCGGCGGCGCTATCGAGCCGCGCGCCGATCTCACCGTCGATCTGGAGCAGCACCGCCTCGAGCAACCCCTCCTTGCGCCCGAAGTGATGGTCGATCGCGCCCCGCGTCAGACCGACGTCGGCGCAAAGCTCCTCCATCGACATTTCGGCGAAGCCCTTTTCGGCGAACGCCCGGCGGGCCGAGGCGACCAGCCGGGCCGTGGTCTCGGCGATCATCTGTCCGCGCGTGCGGCGGGCGGGCTTGGTCGTGGGTTGCATGACTGAGGGCGCATTGACATGCGTTACGTATGTCGATGTTCCTGCACTCGGATGCGCAATGCATGTGAGTAGTCAATGTCTCACGACACGATCATCATCGTCGGCGCGAGCCGGGGCGACGGCCGCGCGCCACCCGAGCGGGCGCGCCCTGCGTCTGCTTGAGGTCAGCCGCACTCCGGCCGCGCCAGTGGAATGGGTCCGCGCCCATCTCGCGACGGACGACGGGGTCGCGTCGGTGGCGGAGACCGTCGACGCGGGTCCCGTCGACGCGCTCCTTTGTCTCGGGGGCGCTTGGGAGGACGGCGGCTGCACCGACGCCTGTAGCTTCTTGGACAGCCCCGCTTCGGGAACGCGGCGCGTCGTCGCGATAAACCTTGTCGCGCCCATTTTCGTCGCTCAACGGCCCGCCCGGGCGCTGGCGCGAGCGGCCAACCCGCGGATCGTTCTGATGGGGCGCTGTCGGGACGGGACGGCGGGGCTGGCCCGGAGGTCGCCAATACCGCCTCGACGTTCGGGCCAAGCGGCGCGGCGCGGGCGCTCGCGATCGCCCTCAGGCCCCGTCGGCAGATCGGCGACCGAGCTCCGCTTCCTCCACTTCGCCACGGTCCTCTGGTTGACGCCGTGGCGCTTCGCCGGGGCCCTCAGGCTCTCTTGACTATGCTGTATCGCTCGACGGACCGCCTCTGTCGTGGCGCTGCCGTGTAGAGCCCGGCCCATAGCGCATCCCTCCATTCCTGCGAAGAGAGTGCACCATCAGAACCCGGTATCATACACCTAGGGCCGATCGGCGCAGAGTAGCTGGGGGCGAGTTTGACCCGCCCCGATGGCTTTGCTGGATAGACCGCACAGGCCGTCCGTCAGAAGATGAACGCGCCGTTCTCGCCGATGTCGATGAAAATCTCGCCGTTGAGCAGTGTGTCGTCGCCCTCGCCGCCGTTCAGGTTGTCGAACCCGTCGCCGCCGTCGAGGATGTCGTCGCCGATGTCCCCGAAGACCTGATCGTTGCCCGCGCCCCCCAGAATGACGTCGTCGCCTTGGTCGCCCGACAGCGCGTCGGCCCCGGCGCTGCCCAGGATGACGTCGTCGCCGTCGCCGCCGAAGGCGAACAGGTTGATACCGTCAAGGCCGGTGGCGTCGATGACGTCGTCGCCGCCGAGGCCCTTGAAGACCAGACTGTCGAACACGCCGTCAAAGCCGATAAGGCGGATGGTGGCGGCGAGGCCGCTGACCACGATAGCGTCGCCGTCCACGCCGATGGTGACGATGTCGTCGCCTTCACTGCCCTCGACGGTGATGAAGTCCGTGACGCCGTCCTGCCCCGACAGGTCGATCACCACATCCGTAACGCCCGTTCCGGAGAGGTCGCCGACGCGCACCTGGTCCGCGCCGCCGAACAGCTGCACCTCGATCCGCTCCAGATCGACCATGTCCATGCGCACTGCGCCGACGTCGCGCAGCAGCACCGCCGCGCCAGCCTCCGTGACGAGCTCGATCACCTCGTCCGCGCCGGAGCCGTCGAAGACTAGCGTGTCGATCCCGCCCTCGCCGTCGATGAAGTCGTTGCCGTCGCCGGGGGCCCAGCTGAAGCGGTCGTCGCCGGCGCCGAGCCTTGCGAAATCGTCGCCGCGGCCGCCGAAGACATCGTCGTCGCCCCCGCCCGTCAGCAGCGCGTCGTCGCCATTCCCGCCGAGAACGCGCTCGCCGTTCTCGCCGCCGAAGATGAAGTCATCGCCGGCGCCGCCGTCCAGCGTCAGCATCGCCCGGCCCTGCGCGACCTCGACGCTGCGGATGATGTCGTCGCCGCCGCCGCCCTGCACGATCAGGGTATCGACCGCCTCGACGCCGAACAGGGTCACATCCGCGGGCAGGCCGCCGACGGTGATCTGCGTGCCGGGGCCGCTGACGATGTCGATGATCGTGGCGGCTGCGCCGCCGGTCAGGCTGACGACGTCCGCCGCGCCGTCGCCGGCGCGGCCGGGCAACGACAGCGCGATCTCGACCGCCTGCACCGCCGTGCCGGTCAGGTCGGCGATCTCGATGCGGTCGGCGCCGCCGTCGGCGCGGATGGTGACGCTCTCGATGCTGGTCAGGTCCATGCGGATGGCGCCGAGGTCGCGGGTCAACAGCGCGCGCGACCCGTCGGCTTCCAGCCGGAACGCCTCCGCCGCAGCGAAGCCGTTGAACCCCAGCGTGTCGCGGCCCCTGCCGCCGTCCACGCGGTCGCTGCCGTCTCCATTGTCCCAGACGAAGATGTCGTCGCCCGATCCCAGTCGCGCGTCGTCGTCGCCCCGGCCGCCCGCGACGAAGTCGTCCCCGGAGCCGCCGATGAGGATGTCGTCGCCGCCGCCGCCGACGATGAAGTCGTCGCCCGCGCCGCCATCGAGCGTCATGGCGACGGCGACGATGGCGGAGACGGTGACGGAATCGTCGCCGCCGCCGGCGCGATAGATCACGCGGTCGTGCGCCTCGATGGCGTCGATGGTCACGAAGGCCTCCAGCCCGATCACCGACAGGCTGTCGTCGCCGCCGAGGATGGTGACGAAGCTCTGCGCGTCGCCGTCCCGCAACTCGACCCGGTCGACGGCGCGGTCGCCGACGCCAGAGCCTTTGACCCCGGCCAGATCGACGCGCACCTCCTGCACGCCGGCGCCGGCGAGGTCGCCGATCCGCACCACGTCGCGGCCGCCGCCGGCGAAAAGGTCGATGCGCTCCATCCTCGACAGGCGCATCGTCACCGCGCCGACGTCGCGGTCCAGCCGCGCCTCGCCGCCGTCGGCCGCCAGCGTGAAGGTCTCTCGGCTATCGTCGCCGTCGAAGTCCAGCCGGTCGAAGCCCGACTGGCCGAACACCGCGTCGCTTCCGTCCGCGGGCGCCCAGCCGAACACGTCGTCGCCGGCGCCGAGGAAGGCGGTGTCGGCGCCCTTGCCGCCGGCGACCAGATCATCGCCGGCGCGGGCGATGATGGTGTCGTCGCCGTCGCCGGGCGTCGCGTCGGGGCCGAGCGCGAGGACGCCGGGGGTGACGAAGCCGGGCGCGATGGCGTCGCCGGCGTTGGTTCCGATGAAAAGGGACATGCTTTCTCCTTCGCTCGATTCGAGCGTTGCGGTTGGGGTTGGGGGTGCGCCGCGCGTCGGGCCTGCGCCCGCGGTCGTCGGGTTCGCGGCAGGGCGGCGCGCTTACCGCGCGGGCTCCGCGTCGGCCGGCGCGCAGCGGGCGGCGCGCTCCGGCCGCGCCAGCCGGGCGTCGCTCAGCACGATGGCCAGAAACAGCGCCATCGACGCGACCGACAGCAGCGATCCCGCGACGATGAGGCCCGTGAGCGCGCCGTCGCCGGTGGCCAGGTAGGCCGCGAGGCCCCCGGCCATCAGCACGGCCCCGGCTGCGCCGCAGCCGACCTGGGCCCAGACCAGCCGGCCGCGCCGCCGCGCTGCGGTGCGGTGGTAGAGGCCGTAGAGCGCCATGGTGACCCAGCCTAGCAAGTTGAGATGGGCGTGGGCCGGCGCCAGCGTGAAGTCCTGGCTCATGCCCATCCGGATGCCGAAGCCCATGCCGATGAGCCCCGCGAGGGCGGCGGCGGTGAAAGCGAAGTCGCAGGCGCGCATGGTTCAGCCTTTCGGGTTCTGGCCGCGCGCGACGCTCGCCCAGAGCTGGTCGAGCGTCGCGGGGTTTTGGAGTTCGGGGTCGCGGAGCGCTTCGGCGACCGGCAAGAACCGCCGCAGCGGGCGGGCAGGGGCGCAGCGCCGGCCGTCCATCGCCGCGCGCACGTCATCGCGCGTGACGCCGATGTCGCGAAGGATGCGGTCGTCCGCCTCCAGCAGCTGCTGCAGCGTCAGCAACCGCGCGCGACGCGCCCGCCAGCGGCGCAGGACGTCCGCGAGGGCGCGCAGCATCCGACGCAGCGGCGTCAGGGCCCTGCGTGCGGCGGGCGGACAGGCGAAGCGAAAGACGGCGTCCATGTCGGTCATCCTCGATTGCGGCGCATGTCGTGACGGCGCGCCGGTCATTGGGCGAGCCGGCCGGGTCGCAGCCCCTGGGTGAGTCGTGCGACCGCCGCGCCGGCCTTATCGGCGCCACGCATGGTCGCCAGCGTGGTAGACAGCGTGGAAATTGCTCGCCCTATCGTGGTAAACGACCTGGATCGCCCGAGATGCGGACCGAAGCCTTGCGCCTGCACGCCCTGGGCGAGCTGCGCCTTCTGCGCGGCGAGCGCGCGCTGGCGTTGCCGCCGTCGCGCAAGACCCGCGCGCTGCTTGCCTATCTTGCGCTGACCGGCCGGCCGCACCGTCGCGAGCGGCTGTGCGAGCTGTTCTGGGACGTGCCCGATGATCCGCGCGGCGCGCTGCGCTGGTCGCTGAGCAAGCTCAGGCCGCTGCTGAACGAACCCGACCGCGTCCGCATCCTGGCCGACCGCGAACGCGTCGCGCTGGCGCTGGACCCCGGCGAGGTCGATCTGCTCGACATTCGCCGAAGTCTCGAAGCCGGAACGTCGGGCCTGCCTGCCGAGCGGTTGCGGCAGGCGGCCGAGGCGCTGGCCGCGCCGCTGCTGGACGGGCTGGACTTGCCGCATCTGGACGGCTTTCAGGCGTGGCTGACGGCGCAGCGCGAAGCCGCTCAGGCGCTCCGCCTCGCCACGCTCGCAGCCCTCGCCGGCGACGCAGCGCTCTCGCCCGCGTCGGCGCTGGCCTGGGCGCGCGAATGGCGGCGCAGCGATCCATCGTCGTCCGCCGCCGCCGCAGCGCTGGCGCGCGCGCTGCGCGCGGTCGGCGGCGAGGACGAGGCGGAGGCCGTGCTGCGCGAGAGCCGGCGCAACGCCGATGCGGCCCCGCCGGGCCAGGCGCGCGAGGATGCGCGCGCGCTCACGGGGCGCCAGAGCATCGGCTTCTGCTGCGCGCCCGACGGCGTGCGCATCGCCTATGCAAGCGTCGGTCGGGGGCCGCCAATCCTGAAGGCGGCGAACTGGCTGAACCATCTCGAACTCGACTGGGGCAGCCCGATCTGGAGCCGGACCTTCGCGGCGCTGTCGGCGCGGCGGACGCTGATCCGCTACGACGAACGCGGCAACGGCCTGTCCGACTGGGACGTGGCGGAGATCAGCTTCGACGCCTTCGTGCGCGATCTCGAAGCGGTGGCCGATGCGCAGGGCCTCGACCGCTTTCCGCTGCTTGGCATGTCGCAGGGCTGCGCGGTCTCCATCGCCTACGCCGCGCGCCGCCCCGAGCGCGTGGCCGCGCTGATCCTGATCGGCGGCTACGCCGCCGGCTGGCGGATCGGCGCGTCGCCCGAGGAGCGTGAGCGGCGCAAGGCGGTGATGACGCTGACCCGGCTGGGCTGGGGCACGAGCAACGCCGCCTATCGCCACATCTTCAGCCAGACCTTCATGCCCGACGGCACGCCCGAGGAGCTGGCTTGGTTCGACGAATTCCAGCGACAGACCACGTCGCCCGAGAATGCGGTGCGCTTTCAGGACGCGTTCGGCGACATCGACGTACGCCACCTGCTGGCGCAGGTGCGCGCGCCAACGCTGGTGCTGCACGCCCGGCAGGACCAGCGCATCGCCATGGCGCAGGGACGGGAGCTCGCCATCGGCATCCCCGGCGCGCGCTTCGTCGCGCTCGAAAGCCGCAGCCATATCATCCTCGGCCACGAACCGGCCTGGCCGGTGCTGATGGCCGAGATCGAGCGGTTCCTCGATGGCGCCGGCCTGTGACCGCAGCGTCGGCATGATTGCGGGCCTTCCGATGCCCCCAGACAGCGCTCAGCCGGCGTAGCCGCCTTCCTCAAGGAAGCGCCGCTCCTCGGGGCCCGGCGTGCGGCCGAGGATCGCGTTGCGGTGCGGAAAGCGGCCGAAGCGGCGCACTATGTCGCGGTGATGGCGCGCCCGCGCAGCCATGTCCTCGCCAAGCCGGGCGCACAGCGCGAGGGCGCGGTCCTGGTGGGCGAGGTTCTCGGCGTGGGCGAAGGGCAGGTAGAAGAACAGCGCCATGGCCTCGCCGACCGCGACGTCGAACCTGCGGTCGATGGCGGCGTTCGCCGCCAGTTGCGCCGAACTGTCGGTCGCGTACATCTGCGGCGTCCCGCGAAAGGCGTTGCGCGGGAACTGGTCGAGCAGCAGCACGAGCGCGAGCGCGTCCTCCGCGGTTACGCGCCAGCCGTCGAGCGCGCCGCGCGCCGCCGCCTCGTGCGCCGCAAGGAAGCGTTCGCGGAAGCGGCGGTCGAAACCGTCGTCCCTGGCGAACCACAGCGCGGGGCCTGCGTCGCGCCAGAAGGCGACGACGGCGGCGGGGTCGTGCGCCGGATTGTCGGCGGATCGATCTTGGGCGGTCGCGGGCAAGGCGACGCCGGTCATGGACCGGAAGGTCATGGCGCAAGCTCCCTGAATGCAGTCGTCGTCGCAGCGCCGCGGCTCAGGCGTTCAGGCCGTGACGGCGCCGTCGGGGCGGTTGATGCCGTAGCGCGACCGTGCTGTCGAATGATACGATTTCAGGATCATGCTGAACGAAATCGATCTCTCCCGCGTCGACCTGAACCTGCTGACGCTGTTCGACATCATCATGCGGGAGCGTAGCGTGGCTCGGGCGGCGGACCGGCTGAACCTCAGCGCCTCGGCGGTCAGCCACGGGCTTGGGCGGCTCAGGCGGCTGCTCGGCGATCCGCTGTTCCTGCGCACGCCGCGCGGCGTCGCGCCGACCGAGCGCGCGCTGACGCTGGCCGAGCCGGTCGCCGAGTTGCTGTCGCGCGCCCGGCGGATCGTCGCGACGGCGGAGCCGTTCGATCCGGCGCGCTCGACGCGACGCTTCCTGATCGGCGCGCCCGACGCGGTGGCGGCCGTGACGGTGGATGCGATCCGCGGGCTGCTCGCCCGCGAGGGGCCGCAGATCGATCTGGGCGTGCGGCAGCTGATCCCGCACTTCATGCCGGGCGCGGGGCCCCGCGGCTGGGAGCAGACGTTGGCCGATCTCGACGCGCGGCGATTCGACGTCGCGATGATCCCGCTGGAGGCCGCACCCGCACGGTTCCACGCCGTTCCGCTCTACGCCGAGGATTTCGTCGCCGCCGCGCGCGCGAGCCACCCCTTCCTCGCCGCGCCCGGCCTCGACGCCTTCTGCGCCGCGTCGCATCTGCTGGTCTCGGTCGCCGGCGACGCCACCGGCTTCGTGGACGACGTGCTGGCGGCGCTCGGCCGGTCGCGCCGCATCGCGCTGACCGCGCCGAACTTCATGCTGGGGCTCGCGCTGCTTGCCCGCGGCGATCTCGTCGCCGCGCTCCCGCGCCGGCTCGCGGCGGTCCACGGTCCGACCTTCGGCGTCGCCATGGCCGAGCTGCCGGTCACTTCGGTGCGCACGCCCATCCAGGCGCTCGTTCCGAAGGTCGCGCTCATGGACGCAGGCGTCGACTGGTTCCTCGACCTCGTCACGCGCGCCGGCAATGGCCCGCCGCCACTCGAACGGGGCTGACAAGCCGGGGGCCCGCCGCCGCCCGGAGAAACTGGCGGACCGGATCGCCGACTACAGGCGGCTTGCCGAACTTTCTTGAGACTTGGGACAAAGCGCGATGTGCATCCTGTCCACCGGAATTCCTCACGGGCTTGAACATTGCCTGAAGCCGCTGGCGGTGCCGCGGCGCCAGCGTCGACACGGTGACCGCAGAGATCGCCAAGCGCCCGCTCACCGAGTGCGATCCAGAGACGCGACTTCGGGTGTGCGACGCCGGTCCAGGTCGCCAAGGCGTTGGCGCTGCAGGACATTGGACGCCGAATGACGACGAAACAAGGCGTCCCCCGGCTCTGGCGTCGCCAGCAGTTTGGTGCGTGAGACGCTGGCGCGAGCGGCGGCTTGTCGGGTTCCATCTTCCGCCCCTCGACCGGCCGCGAGCGGGATTTCGCCGATCGCACTGCACAGAGAGGAAATTCCTTGTTGCTTGCAGTATCGCCCAGCCAAGCTCCGGGCGTCGCCGCAATGCCGTCCGGGCTGCCGCGCCTTGGTGCTTCACTGCAGGCCCACAGGGGGCCGGCCTTGGCCGGTCGCGGCATCGGATCCACGCCGATTGACGAGGTCACGGCAAACTGCCAGCGCGTTGGGCTTGAGGCCGACACTGTCTCCGGCTGCCTCGCAGAACACCGGCCACGGCATCAGGGCGCTTGCCTCGATCTCTCCGTCAGAGCAGGCGGGCCCAGAATCGGGTGGAAGCCAGAGGTCGTGGAAGACCAGCACCTCGCGGTGGAGAAAGACTTACGCGACATAGTTGACGGGCCATCGCCCGGCAGGGGTCGCCCGGGCCAGCATCGCCTGCGCGACGCCAGCCTAGGCCGCCGCCTCATCGGTCGGCGCCGCGTCAAGGCAGAAGAGGCTGGGAACGCCGCCTGCCACGAACGTGTCGTAGGCACCGGGATGCGAGCGCTACCGCATCGCGCGGCGAGATAGCCAGACACCAGCCCCCCCCTGCAGGGTCGGCCCGCAATCCGTTCAAATGGACCTTGTGGCCCCAGAAGCCGA
>CAYNKN010000120.1:0-8912 GCA_964397805.1 uncultured Chryseolinea sp.
TACCAACCAAACATGGTACTAAACCAATGGGTATCAATACTCATTACCCAATCCCATGCAGCTATAGAAGAACTGGCACCAAAGAAAACTAAGAACCATGCTGAAAGACCACGGTTTTTATACCAAAACGAAGTGCTTCCTTCAATATCCTCCGATACCATATTCTTACGTATAGAGATAAAGAACCAATACCACAAGCCAAAGAAGAGCACCATACGGGCGATGAAGAAAAATGGAAATGATCCGGCTGCTAATGGCCAATAGAAGTATGGAGCTTTTTTATTTATTAATTCATCGAACTGCCCGCTTTTCTCATCAAAGAGATAGCTATGTGTCCAATGAAATACATCGTGACTCGTAATGAAGTAAAGGACAAGCATCAGAATTCCGGCAAAAGGAATCCATGTTCCCATAGCCAATGCTACACGCTTAATTCCAACAGACCAACCTGCTTGAGCAGCATACTGAATGGTTACGAAAAACAAACCGATGATACCTAAACCAGCAAAGAATACATTGTGCATCCACAGAGTGGTAAACAATCTTTTTAACCAAGGCGCAGTTTCGTGGTGATCTTCAGCGCCATGCCCATCGGAAGCGGCTACCGAGGAAGTACTGGCTACCATTTCTTGCGATACCGTAGTACCAGCATGGTGATTGTCATGACCGCTGTTTAAGGCTATAATCAGTCCGATCGCAAATACTACAATACCGACAATCAGAAGGATATATAATTTCTTCTGCGTCTCCGGCTTAAAAATGTAATGTTCTTCTGAAACTTCTGCGTGATGAGCCATTTTATCTATTGTCAATGTTCAGTTTATCTGTCTTTAGCGGATTACTTTTGAAGTGTTTTCACAAACTTGGCGATCTTCCACCGATCTTCTGGGTTTATCTGTGAACCATGCGCCCACATTAAATTTTTACCGTGTGTTATCACATGAAAAATATGTCCTTCTGAAATATCTTTTAAAGCATCTGAAGTATAGTTAGGAACACCGTTGTACTTCTCAGCAACTTTTCCATCACCAGCTCCCTTTGCGCCATGGCAATGTGTACAATACATGTCGTAGAGTGCCTTGCCTTCTGAAATTATAGCGGCTGTAGAATCCAAAGGATTTTTAATTGCCGCTGCAACTTCTAATTCATCCTTTCCTGTTCTATACGGCAGCCAACCATTTTTATTGCGACTAACTGTATTAGGCGCAGGCTCGCGCATATTCATGCGGTGTGGGTTAAATTTATTGGAGTTAAAGAACTCGGCATGGCCATCTGGATATTCAATGGATGTTAACCACCTACCTGCATCTTCATCCACAATTTGTGAATAGGGTTCATACGCCACTGAGTGATACATATTAGGTGCATACTCCACACCTTGGTTATCGCCACCCACACAGGCTGCTAATAGTGCAGCGGCTGAGAATCCAACGAATAAATTTTTTATCAAACGCATAGTTCTTAATCTCTGATTAATCAAAATTCTTTTCGTTCACTTCAGATGCACCCGCTTCTTTTAGAATGCGTGTGATTTCGTCTTTACCTTTTCCACTGTTGATGGCCAAATCAATAGCCATAACATGTTTATCATCGGTACTGCGGATATCAAACTGGCGAGGCCATTTATATGGCTTCATATCGCTTACAATTACAAAAGTACCCACCATACCCAGTGCTGAAAGAAGTACAGTAAGCTCGAAAGTTACCGGAATAAAGGGTGGTAAAGAGGCGAAGTTTTTTCCGCCAATAATCATTGGCCAGTCAAAACCCAGCATCCAAATTTGCATAAGTAATGCCAGCGAAGTACCCGTCATACCAAACAAAAAGGCAGCAATGGGTAAGCGGCTTTTCTTTAAACCAAGTGCATCGTCAATACCGTGTACCGGAAAAGGCGAGTACACCTCATGAATTTTCAATCCACTGGTACGAGTTTTTCTAATGCCGCTTAGCAGGATATCTTCATCATCAAAAACACCTACTAAAAAATTTTTATCTGCGTCCATGTTCTCCAAATTTATCGTCTTAACGAAGCATTAATGCTGAACTTCCTCTTCTTTTTTAGAACCTGATTTTATAATACTCTTTACCTCTGCCATGTTGATTACCGGGAAAAATTTGGCAAACAATAAGAAGGCTGTAAAGAAGAATCCAAATGTGAAAAGGTATTCACCGATATCATACATTGTTGGATGAAACATCGTCCAACTAGAAGGGATGTAATCACGGTGTAAAGAAGTAACGATAATAACAAAGCGTTCGAACCACATACCAATATTCACAATAATGGAAAGTATGAAGGTAGCGGCTATACTGGTTCTGATTTTCTTGAACCAGAAAAGTTGCGGAGAGATAACGTTACACGTCATCATCGACCAATACGCCCACGCATACGGACCTTGCACTCGGTTATAAAATGCGTATCCTTCGTATTCAACACCTGAATACCAAGCAATAAATAACTCAGTAATATAAGCAACACCCACTATCGAACCCGTAACGATAATAATAATGTTCATCAACTCGATGTGATAAATGGTAATGTAGTCCTCTAGCTTAAATACAGCACGGGTAATGAGCAATAGTGTTAATACCATGGCGAAACCCGAGAAGATCGCACCCGCCACGAAATAAGGTGGGAAGATTGTAGTATGCCATCCCGGAATAATGGACGTAGCAAAGTCCATCGATACGATCGTGTGAACTGAAAGTACCAGTGGTGTAGAAAGTCCGGCTAGAATTAACGCTACCGATTCGTAACGCATCCAGGTTTTAGCACCACCCTGCCATCCAAAACTTAAAGCGTTGTAAACATTCGCTCGAATTTTATTTCCCTGTACAACAGCGCGATCACGAATGGTAGCAAAGTCAGGAATAAGTCCGATGTACCAGAATACTAAGGATACAGTAAAGTAGGTAGAGATCGCGAACACATCCCACAAAAGTGGTGAGTTAAAGTTTGTCCATAATGAACCAAAAGTATTAGGAAGAGGCAGTGCCCAGTAAAATCCTAACCATAATCTTCCCATGTGAATAAGCGGGAAAGTAGCGGCACAAATTACCGCAAAGATTGTCATCGCTTCTGCGGCACGGTTAATCGACATGCGCCATCGTTGACGAAACAGTAATAGAATGGCAGAAATAAGTGTACCTGCGTGACCGATACCAACCCACCATACAAAGTTGGTGATATCCCACGCCCAGCCTACTGTTTTATTCAATCCCCACATACCAATGCCATTCCATAAAACGGAACACACACAGTAAAAACCAAACCCTAATACAGCGAGTGAAACAGCCATGGCCATCCACCAAAGTTTGGTAGGGTTACCTTCTACCTGGCGACTGATGTCATGAGAAACATCTTTTACGGTTTTACCACCGGTTACCAGAGGATCACGAACTACTGACGTTACTTGCATCTTATCATTTATCGTTATGCGTCAATTACTTTATTTTCTCTTAAGCTTTTTCAGTGTCTCTATTTCTAACTTTCGTGAGGTACCAGATATTTGGTTTCACTCCGATTTCTTCAAGTACCTGATACGCTCTAGGGTTATCAGTAATCTTGTCGATTCGATGCGGCTTTTCTGGATCTTGCGGACGAATCTTCAAGAGTTTTGAAATTTTGCTTTCTGGATTATTGATATCTCCAAATGTAATCGCTCCAGTAGCGCAAGAAGCTTGACAAGCTGTTACTACTTCGCCATCTACTAGCGGACGCTTATCTTTCTTAGCCGTTAGTTTACCAGATTGAATACGCTGAACACAGAAAGAACATTTCTCCATTACACCGCGTGAACGAACAGTTACATCAGGGTTCAATACCATTTTACCCAAATCCGTATTCATCGCAGTATTTACTGTTTCGAATTGCTTGTTATCGTGATATTTAAACCAGTTGAATCTTCTTACTTTATAAGGACAGTTGTTTGCGCAATAACGTGTACCGATGCAACGGTTATAGGTCATTTGATTCAGACCTTCTGTACTATGCGTAGTTGCCGCCACCGGACAAACCGTTTCGCATGGTGCATTATTGCAATGCTGACAAAGCATCGGTTGAAAAACAACTTGTGGATTTTCAGCCGCTATCTCAACTCCAGCCCAATCATCAGATGGTGCATCACTGCTGTAATATCTGTCAATACGTAACCAATGCATTTCTCTGCGATTGATTACTTCTTCGCGACCTACTAAGGCAACGTTATTTTCAACATTACATGCTACCACACATGCTCCGCAACCAATGCAGGAGTTAAGGTCAATAGCCATACCCCAATGATGATTGTTGTACTCGTGACCTTTCCACATAGAAAGTTTACCCGGTTCAACTTTATGAACAGGATCAGACCATGTAGATACCTTGGGCTGGAATTCACGATCCCAATTTTTATTCTTATAACTGCTGAGCAATGCTTCCTGCACAACCGTTGCACGACCCATATAAGTATTGTGCGTTTGTGTTTGTGCTATTTGATAGGTGCCACTTGTTTTTTCGAATTTAACATCTACTGCATGGTAACTCAGTGAGCCATTTACCAGACTAATGAAAGGGTAAACATTCTCTCCGATTCCATTAGCTACTTTACCTGCTTTTGTACGGCCATAACCTAACGGAATACCAATAGTGCCTGGAGTTTGACCAGGTTGAACGAGCACTGGTAACTTAATCGTTATTCCATTTGCTGTAATACTGGCGATTTTAGTAATGCTTTCTGAGAAATCAATTTCATTGGCGTCTTTCGGTGAAACCGTAACGTAGTGATCCCAAACAGCTTTTGTAATCGGATCAGGAAGTTCTTGAAGCAGTGGATTATTAGCTTGCGACCCGTTACCTACGTTGCCACTTTCATAAATCACCAATTCAATACCGCTTGATTTGTAAGTTGCGATAGCCGAAGCCGCACTGGCTACATCTCCTGCAAAAGATACGGATGCGGATGCCTCCAAAGGCAACTCCAACACGCCATCATATAATGATTTGTCCCAGAATTCCTGAAAGTCAATAGTTTGACCTTTGTAGAATCTTGATTTCCAATTTTCGCGAATAAACTCAAAGTAATCAGCTTTGGCATCGCCTGCCCATACCAAGAAACTTTCCTGGGCTGCACGCGATTTGAAAAGCGGTGTAATGGCTGGCTGACCTAAACTAAAGTGATTTTTCTTAGGTTCAGCATCGTTCCACGCCTCAAGGAAATGATGGTCGGGAGCTTTATAAGCCGCTAATGAACCCGTTTCTTCTTCTTTATAACTAGTTGAAATAGATAAGGCAAGTTTTGGAAGTGCAGCTGCTAGTTTGGCACCAGCTGGATAATCATACACTGGATTGCAATTGTAGAAAATCACACCATCTATCTTACCGCCTTCTACATCCTTTACAAAAGCTGCCATCGCAGCATCATCTCCTTGGCGGTAGTTTACAGGTAAAGCAAAATTGATGATACTCTCGTAACTTCCCAATAATGCGTTGATACCATTTACAACTACCTGAATCGCTTTATCATTTGAGCCTGCTACAACAAGTGCTTTGCCCCGGCTTGCCCATAAATCATCGGCTGCCTTTGATAGGTAGGGTTTGTCAACACCGCCAGAAATTTTTCCCTGGCCTGCTTTCGCTGCAATTAGATTGTAAAGTTGTACGGCTACGGCACCTTCTTCAGAAGGTTTTATTTGCGAACGGTAGTCTGCGTTAGCTCCAGTAATCGATAAGTTAGATTCGAATTGATAGTGGCGCGACATATCGCGTTTATCTTCATTCACTACGCGTGTCTCAGCATATTGCTTAGTGAATTCAACAGGTGATATCCAGCTACCTAGAAAATCTGCGGCTATGCTAACAATAACACTTGCTTTGCTAAAGTCATACGAAGGAAGTACAGCAGCGCCAAATGATTCCTCATTTGCCTTTACCATTCCAAAGTGTGACGTTTGATCGTATTGAATGTGCTGACTGGTTGGGTAGGCAGCTTTAAATTTTTCGATTGCAGCTTTCGTGCTGGGGCTTAAAATAGTATTACTAACAATTCTAATCTGACCACCTTTTGCTGATATATCTTTAAGCTTGGTAATTACCTCTTTATCTAAATCTTCCCATGAAATTTTAGCGCTTCCAGATTTTGGACCTCTTAATCGGTCGTTATCATAGAGAGAAAGAACAGAAGCTTCTACTTGTGCACTTGTTCCTCCGCGTGTTACGCTTGAAAGTGAGTTACCATCAATTTTAATAGGACGTCCTTCGCGTGTCTTTACAACAATACTACAATAGTCACCACCATTGGTATACGTAGAGGCATAGTAGTTGGCGATACTGGGGTCGATATCATCAGGTTTGTTAACATACGGGATGGCTTTTCGAATGGGTGCCTCACATGCAGCTAGTGCAGCAGCAGAAACACCAAAGCCCATCATTTTAAGGAAGTCCCTGCGGGAATGTCCTAAATCTTCTTCCGGGCCAGGTTCCGCAAATTCGTGATGCGCTTGCTTTACAAACCCGGGGCTATTCGCTAATTGTTCGATGCCTTTCCAGTAAATCTTTTTAGATTCTTCCATAAATCCTTAATCGCGACTCGTTAATTAATCAATTAATAGTGACACTTAGCACACTCCAATCCACCAATGTCTTCTACTTTCATTGGTGCCTTATTAGACTTATTGTGTAGCTCTACTAAATTATCGTAATAGGCATTGCCTCTTGAATTTACATCCGTTTTACGGTGACAATCGATACACCATCCCATTGTTAATAAAGAGTGTTGACGCACTACATCCATCGTCTCGATTGGTCCATGGCAAGTCTGACATTCTTGTCCTCCCACATTTACGTGTTGAGCGTGATTAAAATAGGCAAGGTCTGGTAGGTTGTGGATTCGCACCCACTCAATGGGTTTATTGTTTTCCCACGCAGATACAATTTTAGCGATCTCTCCCTCACCGGTAATAGTACCTTGGCGAATTTGATTGTGGCAATTCATACAAATGTTAACCGATGGTATGGTGGCACTCTTACCTTTCATAACTCCGGTATGGCAGTATTTACAGTCAATTTCATATTGACCTGCGTGAATTTTATGCGAGAAAGCGATAGGTTGTTTTGGAGCGTAACCCTGTTGAACTCCAATAGAAAATAAACCGCTAATTAAGGCTTTGAAACCAAGTGCTACTACAAAGAAAACAACTATAAATCTGAAACCTGAGCTACTGGTAATAGAACCAAACGTGTAGGGTGAATGAACAATTTCGCGATCTTCTTCGGTTAACTCTTTTTGATCGAGGAACCGTTTCATGGCAGAAACTAAGAATCCTAAAATCACCAACAACAGTAACAGGATGATTACCATCCCGATAAGAATAAGGTTTAGGTAAGTAGAAGGTAATGATCCTCCCGCTTGAGAAACCTCGCCATCTACAGGTGTAGGTACAACAGCTACTTCAGGTCCTTTATCAGTCTCTGCTTTAATGTAAGCCAGCAGATTCATGATATCATCATCTTTCAACGATGTGAAGGCCGTCATCTGGGTCTTATTGTATTCGTTGTAAAGCTTTACAGCATATTCATCGCCACTGGCAATTACACCTGCGGAGTTGCGAATGAATCGGTTCAGCCAATCGATGGATGGTGCACGGTCATAAACACCTGCCAACGCAGGGCCTATTAGTTTTTGATGCACCCGATGGCAAGCCTTGCAGTTAGCATTAAACAACGCTTCTCCTTTGCTGATAGCTTCAGCTCCTTGAGGAATTTCCTGAGCAAACGTGGATAAACTGAATAATGCGAAAACGAAGGCTACGATAAAGAACTTACAGGCAGGCAAAAGTTGATTTTTATTCATGTCAGGTTCAGTGTCCGTTTTCAAAACAAGCGGCACAAATCTACTATCGGAACTCATTTTTTCAAATTTATTAAGGGTTCTGTACAATAAATTATAGCTTTTTAGCTCACGCTTAAAATCGCTTGAAGGTAGTACCTGGAAGGTGATGTTGCGTGTAAAATAATCAATTTAGAATCATTATAAATTAATGCCATACCATCGCTTTAACACCATGAAATGCTTAGGAAGTGTGTGAGCTTCTTAACATTTTGCCATCTCATTTTTTTAAATCATTGCAGATTGTCATCATCATGATTAAAAGTTTAGCGCTCATTACTCACCTCAGTTTGTTTTTTGTTTTGTACTTACAAGGCTGCAAAGGTCAAGAACCTACTCCCGCAATTATTACGGATGGCATTAACCCCGATCAATACGCCAGTATTGGTTTAGTTGGTTCGAAAGAAGATGTAACAACACCTACTACCGGTGGCATTGTGTTAATGGGTGGCGGTAGTGATGTAGACAATGCTATTCGGTGGATGATTGAACGCTCGGGTGGTGGCGACTTTGTGGTAATTCGGGCTACCGGCTCGACTGGTTATAACAGTTACATTAAGGAATTGGGTGAAGTAAACTCCGTAGAAACCCTGCTTATTAATTCACGCGAAAAAGCAGAACGCAAAGCGGTGGGCGATCGTCTACGCGAAGCTGAAGCGGTGTTCATTGCTGGTGGCGATCAATGGAATTATGTTTCGTATTGGAAAGACTCCGAAGTATCGGCCGCACTTAAATACCTCATCGAAGAAAAGAAAGTGCCTATCGGTGGAACAAGTGCTGGGTGTGCCATTTTAAGCGAGTTGATTTTTGATGCCGAAAACGGTTCTGTTATTTCTGAAGAAGCCTTGGCAAATCCGTATCGAAATTTAGTGAGCCTTTCCAGAAGTTTTATATCTCTTCCCTATTTAGAAAATACTATTGCCGACCAACATTATGCACAACGCGAAAGACTGGGCAGACATGTAGCTTTTATGGCTCGACTATCGAAGGACTTTTCGATTGAAGAGCCCAAAGGTATTGGCGTAGATGAGCGTACAGCCGTCTGTA
>CAYNKN010000121.1:0-8870 GCA_964397805.1 uncultured Chryseolinea sp.
ACGCTCAACAATGCAGGTTATCTTAACCATTTGCCCAACCATACAGATACTTGCCCAGTCAGGATAGGGTTCATAAGCAATGTATACTTGCTTACCATCTTGTAGTTCGAAGTTGTTTAACGGATCGACTGTTACATTATCCGGTAGGGGTGGGGTGCCACAATAAAAGAAACGAACGGGTTCAAGTCTAGTTCCATCACTTAGCTCAAACACAAAGCCGCAACCATCTAATCCGGATAAATCGCGAATGGTTGCTGGTTCATTCGCAGAACAAGGAGTAGGCATTTCATTATCGGTGTTGCAAGCCATGCCTATCAAGCTGATGACAATGCCTAGTGCTAGTTTTTGCATAAGATTGTTTTAGCCCTTAGACAGAACCTAAGTATAGTTTGGTTGGAAGTGTTTATAAATTTATGTTGAATTTGATCTACCAAATAAACCGAAGCGACTAGCTTGGCTGAGCAACGATATGGATTGCCGTAAAGCAAAAAGCGATGACTCCACTTGGAGTCATCGCTCTTTTACCTGTAAACTGTCGGTAAATTAATTACCCTTTTTGAACTGATCAAATTTTGACTCAGTTGTTTTTTTGGGGAACGTATTATTGCTTACCTCAACATCGGCCAACTCGAAGCCGGGATCTAACAGAATGTTGGTTACTTCTTTTTCCTTCATAAAGACTTTTGTTACCTCATTTTCATTGATTCGCCAGATTTCTGCTGGGATTCGCTCTATCTCTTTAGACCCGTCTTTGTAGGTCCACTCAATAACCAGTGGAGTAACTAAACCGCCTACATTCTTAAACTTTACCTGGTAAATATTTTTACCATCCAGCTTTTTACGTACCGCGTTATCGTCAATGCGATTTGCAAACTCACCGTAAAATTGTGCTGGGGTGTTGGTTAACGAAAAGTATTCAGGGCCTCCACCAAAATCGGTAGCATTACTTCCTTTTGTTGCATCCAAATCGCCTTGCTTCGCTTTTACACCTTTCTTCTCCGGACTGTTTGTTTCGTTGCGCAACTTAAACCACTTCACTTCAGCAACATCTACATCTACATGATCGGTAGTGTAGAACCAACCGCGCCAAAACCAATCGAGGTCAACACCCGATGCATCTTCCATCGTTCGGAAGAAGTCGGCAGGCTTAGGGTGTTTAAATGCCCATCGATTAGCATACTCTTTAAAGGCTTTGTCAAAAAGTTCTTTCCCCATAACGGTTTCGCGCAGCAGCGTTAAAGCAGCCGAAGGTTTCGAATACGCATTGTTTCCAAATTCGGCTGAACGAATATTATCCGACATCGCCATGATGGGTCGCATCTGAGCTTTCTCACCCTTCATAAAAGGGGCAATAGTTTTTGGTGTTCCGCGATTGTAGTTTAACTCGGCATAGCGCTCTTGCAAGGTTTCCTTATCTAAAAAGGAATTTAAACCTTCATCCATCCATGACCATTGCCGCTCATCGCTGTTCACAATCATCGGGAAAAAGTTGTGTCCTACTTCATGGATAATAACGTGCACCGTACTAATCAATGTCTGCTGCGAATAAGTACCGTCTTTATTTGGCCTGCCTCCATTGAAACAAATCATGGGATACTCCATACCTTGATTGGCCGTATGTACTGAGTAGGCAACTGGGTATGGGTAATCAAACGTGCGTGCCGAATAAACCTCTAACGCATTCTTGATCGCTTTGGTGGATTCCTTTCCCCATAGCGGGTTACCTTCTTTAGGATAAAGCGACATAGCTAACGGAGTCTTGTCGTTTAATTTTACAGCCTGCGCATCCCAAATAAATTTGCGTGAACTAACAAAAGCAAAGTCGCGTACATTCTCGGCATAAAACTCCCAGGTTATCTTTTGGGTTGATTTTGTTTTCTCTTTTTGGATGGCTTCGTCTTGTGTTACAATAATCACGGGTTTATCGAATGACTTTTTAGCGCGCTCATAACGCTCTAGGTGTTCTTTCGATAATACCTCTTTAGGATTTTGAATTGTGCCTGTTGCGCCAACAATATGATCGGCCGGTACTGTAATGCGTACACGATAATTACCAAAGGTTAAGGCAAATTCACCCTGACCCAAAAATTGTTTGTTTTGCCATCCTTCATAATCATCGAACACACACATACGTGGAAACCACTGCGCGAAAGTGTACAGATAGTTGCCATCTTCCGGAAAATACTCATAGCCTCCTCGGTCCATCATTTGTTCGTTGCGATCTTTTTCAGTGAATGTCCAATCAATGGAGAACACAAATTTTTCGCCTGTCTTCAACGGTGCGGGCAAATCAATACGCATCATGGTGTAGTTGATAACATGTGGCAATGGCTTACCGGCTGCATCTTTCACCGACTTGATGGTGTAGCCTCCGGAATAATCTGATGCCCCTGCTCCTGACATAAACGAAAAATATTTTGCCGGAATAGAATCGCGGACTATACCTGTTTTGCTTTGGGTGGTTAAGCTGTTATCGGCAAACAAATTTTGATCTAGCTGCAGCCACAAGTAACGCAACGGTTCTGGTGCATTGTTATAGTATGTAATGGTTTCAGAACCCGTAAGCAGTTGGGTAAGGTCGTTAACTTCTACATTGATAACATAATCAGCACGTTGCTGCCAGTAGTTAACTCCTGGCGCTCCGGAGCCTGTGCGGTATGTGTTGGGGGTTGGAAGGGTTTCACCTAACTGTTCAAATTTTCCTTTCCAGGCGGGTATTTGCGCTGCTGCTTGCAACGAAATACCAACTACTAATGTGAGTACATGTATAAATCTCATGTCAATAAAAATGTTAAGGCCTTGAGTTATTTCAGAAATGTAAAAGTGCCGGAAAAAACCGGCACTCCAAAAAATTATTACTTAAACGCAGAGAACCTGTTTGTGCAATACCTTTAATCACACTACATCAAGGTCATCCCTTAGTTTGTTTTCTTTTTAAATTCATCAAACTTCGTGTTGGTAGTAGCTGGTTTCGGAAACACATTATCTTGTGTATTAACATCTGCCAACTCTTGGTTCGGATCTAACACAATACTGGTTACTTCCTTTGTTTTGATAAATACCTTCGAAACTTTTTGCTCGTTGCTACGCCAAATTTCTGCGGGAATACGCTCAATTTCACGGGTTCCATCTTTGTATGTCCATTCGATAATGACAGGCATTACCAAACCACCTTTATTAGATAGCGTAACTTCGTAGATGTTTTTGTTTTCCAGTTTTTGCATGATGGCCTTATCATCTACCTGGTTTCTGAATTCACCATTAAAACGCGGATCTGTCGCTATTAAACTAAAGGGTTCGGGGCCGTTATTAAAGTTGTCGAATTTTTTAGCTCCCGCCTGATTCTCATTGAGATCGCCCTTCTTCGTATTTACTTTTTTCTTCTCTACAGTTTCATTTTCCTTGCGCATGGTATACCATTTTACCTGATCGATCGATTGATCGGTATTATCGGTTGTATAAAACCATCCACGCCAAAACCAGTCAAGGTCTACAGCAGAAGCATCTTCCATAGTACGAAAAAAATCGGCTGGCTTTGGATGTTTGAAAGCCCAGCGCTGTGCATATTCTTTAAAGGCTTGATCAAAAAGGGATGGTCCCATAATGGTTTCCCGCAACATATAAAGACCGGTGGCCGCCTTAGCATATTGCTCTGGTCCAAGCTGTATTACCTGTTCTGCATTTGTCATGAGGGGGCGCATCAAATCTTTATCGCCTTTCATATAGGGTACAATACCGGCAGGCTTACCGCGATCCCAGTTAATGTCTTTGTAGCGCTCTAACTCGGTAAGTAATTGTACAAAACTATTAATGCCTTCATCCATCCAAGTGCTTTGTCGTTCATCGCTGTTGATGATCATCGGAAAGAAGTTGTGCCCTACTTCATGAACGATAACGCCAATCATACGCTGACGAACTTGTGGGCTATAGCTTCCGTCTTTAGCGGGGCGACCAAAATTGAAGCAAATCATGGGGTACTCCATACCTATGCTTGCAGCGTGTACCGAAATAGCAACCGGATAGGGATAGTCAATCGTGTAGCGTGAGTATACCTCCAATGTGTTTTTAACCGCTAAAGTAGATTCCTTCTCCCATAGCGGATTTCCTTCTTTCGGGTAGTACGACATCGCCAGCGGAGTTTTGTTTCCAATCTTCACAGCTTGTGCATCCCAAATAAATTTACGCGAACTGGCAAACGCAAAGTCGCGCACATTCTCGGCATGAAACTCCCACGTTTTCTTTTGGGTTGATTTTGTTTTCTCTTTTTGAATGGCTTCTGCCTGAGTTGTAATAATTACCGGTTTATCGAACGAAGTTTTGGCTTTTTCGAAGCGCTCAAGTTCTGTTTTTGTCAATACATCTTGTGGGTTTTTTAACTCGCCCGTAGCAGCAAGCATGTGATCTGCCGGAACTGTTATCCGCACTTTATAATCACCGAAAGGAACAGCAAACTCACCTCTTCCTAAAAATTGTTTATTCTGCCATCCTTCATAATCGTCATACACACACATGCGCGGAAAAAATTGAGCGATGGTATAAACATAGTTTCCATCTTCTGGGAAAAACTCCATACCACTGCGTTGCCCAAAAACATTTCGATCGACAATGTTAAAAGACCAGTCTATTCCAAAAGAAACTTTATCACCAGGCTTTAGCGGTTGTGATAAATCAATACGCATCATAGTGTTATTGATGATGTGCGGCAATGGTTTACCAGCTGCATCTTTAACTGATTTAATGGTATACCCGCCTTTGAAATCAGACACTTGAGGTGCAAATGTTTTAGCGGCAGCCGAGTCCCTAATAGTTCCCGTATTTGTTGATGCTAAAGTGTTCGTTTCCGATAAAATATTTTGATCGAGCTGCAACCACAGGTAGCGTAGTATATCGGGGGAGTTGTTGTGATAGGTAATTGTTTCTGTGCCGGTAATACTTTGATTATTATCATTCAATTCAACACTCATTACATAGTCAGCCTTTTGTTGCCAATACTTTGGCCCCGGAGCGCCTGAACCAGTTCTATACTCATTGGGTGTAGGCAACGTTTGGCCTAATTGCTCAAATTTTCCTTGCCATGGTTTTGGGTCTTGCGCAAACCCTACTTGTGCCACAGCCAGCAGAATAATTAAAATGATTGACTTCATAAAGTACTTACGTTAATTGAGTTATTCGATCCAATACATATTATCTTTCATCAGCACCAGTGCAATACCTGCTATTGCCGATGAAATAACCATCTTCCAATCTCTGCGATTCAGGTTAAATAATTCAACCAAAATAAAGCTTAATCCCATGAAAATGGCCACGATAATAAGTTGGCCAAACTCCAACCCAAGATTAAACGCCAAGAGTTGAGACACAATGCTGCGGTCTTTACCCAGAAGTGCTCGCAGGTAATTAGAGAACCCTAATCCATGAATTAATCCAAATATGGCAGCATAAGCATAGTTTACCTGAATGCCTTTACCCGACAAACTATTTTCGCTTTTAAACAAATTTGAAAAGGCTGTAATAAAAATAGTAAGTGGAATAAGAAACTCGATCAGTTCTGGTTTTATCCGCACGATATCTAATGTAGACAACGCTAAGGTAATAGAATGCCCAATGGTAAAAGCCGTAATTAAAATAAGTACCTGTTTCCAATCGCGCGAAATGTAAACAGCACACAAGGCCACTACAAAAAGAATATGGTCGTAACCATTCGCGTAATCCAGAATGTGATCTCTTCCTAAGCCAAAGTAAAGTTGAAATTGCGACATGAAACCCGAATGTTAAAAATGGCGAACAAGTATAAGGCAATAATTTTCAAAATTATAAGGTTATTTTGCAGGCGGAAAACACATGGGGTAGTCCGCCAGTAATAGTTAATCCAATTTTTTAACCTTTCAACATATCCTCGAGTTCATGAAGTTGTTGCTCTTTGTATTTTCTGGCCTTTTGGCGTTCCACCCTATTCATGTTTCGGTAACGGAAATAGAGTACGATGAAAAAGATAAAGCGCTCGAAATTATGATGCGTGTTTTTATTGATGATCTGGAGAACACCATGCGGCTGCACTTACAACAACCTGAGCTAGACATCCTTAAACCAACTGGCACTACACTGGATGCCATGATGAGTGCTTATTTAGCCGATCACTTTCAAATCTCGCTTGACAATAAGGCTCAAAAAATACGATACCTTGGTCATGAAAGTGATAGTGAGGTTTTCATCTTTTACCTGGAAGTAAGTCAGGTAAAAAAATGGAAGACGATTGATGTGCGAAACTCCATTATCATGGAAACGTATGATGATCAGTCTAATCTGGTACACATTTCCGTAGCCGGAAAAGTGCGCAGCATGCGACTTACTCGCCAAGAGGCTGCTCAAAAAATTAACTTTTAAATTAGTTGTCAACCAAGGCTTACACTACCTATGCACAAACGCTATTATCCCTTTTTATACTTTGGCACTTGCTTCGTTTTAGTACTCACTTTACTGGTATCGAGTTGTGGTGATAAACTCGAAGCTTGTGTTACAATTCCCGAAACATCAGCGATTACCATCAACGTACAGATTGAACAATTTCAAGATTCGCTTGCCCATATTTCTTCCAAAGAAGAATTAAAAAATTTACTGATTCGTCAACCATTAATTCGCGACTACATCTTTCGGAGATCAGAATATCCAAACGATTCCATTTTTTTAGACGCCTTGTATCAGCGCTTTACCAATCCGCACATCGATACTTTATTCATGGAGACAAAGCGAGTGTTTGGAGATTTATCTTCATTGAAAGCAGAGTTCACCGAGGCCTTTACCAACCTCACTTACTATTACCCCGATTTTGTTGTCCCAAAAATTCAGACAATCGTATCAGGGTTAGATACCGATTTATTGGTTTCTGACACGCTCATTATAATCAGCCTTGATTTCTACTTAGGAGAAGGCGCACGGTTTCGTCCGAATTTGTATACCTACTTACTGCGTAAGTACGATCCCGAAGATATTGTGCCATCGTGTTTATTAATTTATGGAATTAGTGATCGGTTTAACAAAACAACGTTGAGTGATAAAACTGTATTGGCCGATATGATAGCGTATGGCAAATCGTTTTACTTTGCTAAACATATGCTGCCTTGTGTACCCGATAGTGTATTTATTTGGTATACCCATGACGAAATAAATGGATCGAAAAAAAATGAAGATGCTATTTGGGCGCGTTTCATTGAAAGTCAGGTACTTTTTGATGTGAGTAATCAAACCAAGCAAGCTTACTTGAGTGAACGCCCAATAACTACGCAGGTAGGCGAAAAATGTCCGGGAAGAATTGGCCAATGGATCGGATGGCGAATTGTAGATCGGTACATGCAAACACATCCTGCCGTTACGCTGCCTCAATTAATGGAGATGGATAACGCCCAACAACTCTTTAAAGAATCGAAGTATAAACCCAGCAGGCGATAAGCCAAGCACTACCCTTTTCATTATCTTTAACCCCCAACTAAAACCACGATAAGTATGCGTCAAAAAATTGTAGCCGGAAACTGGAAAATGAACAAAAAATTTGAAGAAGCTAACATCCTAACCGCTGAAGTATTAGGAATGGTTTCCGATGAAGTAAGCGGCAACGCTCGAGTAATTTTATGTGTACCCTTTCCGTATTTAGTTGCTACTAAAAATTTGTTAGGTAACAACTCACGTATTGCTGTAGCTGCACAAAATTGTAGCGAGCATGAATCCGGTGCCTATACGGGTGAGGTTTCTGCGGCTATGTTAGCTTCTATTGGCATTCCGTATGTTGTGCTGGGCCATAGTGAACGAAGACAATACTTTGGTGAAGATGGTGCGCTGCTGGCAAAAAAAGTTGACATCGCGTTAAAGCATAATTTGTCACCCATTTTCTGTTGTGGCGAACCACTTGATGTGCGCGAAAGTAATGGGCACGAAGCCTTGGTAAAAAAACAAGTAGAAGAAAGTTTGTTTCATCTTGATGCCACCGCTTTACAGCAGGTAGTTATTGCCTATGAGCCGGTATGGGCTATTGGCACGGGTAAAACAGCATCGGCACAACAAGCACAAGATATGCACGATGTTATTCGCAAGCACTTGGCTTCAAAATATGGTCAAGACGTTGCCGATCGTATTTCTATTTTATATGGCGGAAGTGTAAATGCTGGTAATGCCAAAGAACTATTTGCCTGCCCCGATGTAGATGGCGGATTAGTAGGAGGCGCCTCATTGAAGTCAAGAGAATTTACAGATATCATTAAAGCAATCTAGTGTTACGGTACTCTCACAAATAGCCATCAAAAGATTTTGATTTTACTCTTCCGCTTAACCGAACTTTCATTGCCGCTAAAAAATCCTGTGCTGATTTTTTCGCTTATTCTCTTTATCATTCTGTTTGCACCAATTTTACTTAACAAGTTAAAAATTCCCCACCTCATTGGGCTAATCATATCCGGAGCCATTATTGGTCCTCATGGATTCAACTTTATGTTACGCGATAGCAGCATTATTTTGTTTGGCACGGTAGGGCTACTGTACATTATGTTTCTGGCCGGGTTAGAAATCGATCTGGCACAGTTCAAAAAAAATAGTGGAAAGAGTATTGCCTTTGGGTTGCTCACATTTGTTATCCCCATGACATTGGGAATAGGTAGCGGCCTTTACTTGCTAGAATTCTCAATGCCTACATCGGTATTGCTGGCCAGTATGTTTGCCTCGCATACCTTAATTGCTTACCCCATAGTAAGTAAGTTGGGTGTTACAAAAAACCGAGCCGTTAACATTACCGTTGGCGGAACAATGATAACTGACACCCTGGCGCTATTGGTGTTAGCTGCTATTGCAGGAATGTCAACGGGGGAGGTAGGCAACGGATTCTG
>CAYNKN010000122.1:0-2723 GCA_964397805.1 uncultured Chryseolinea sp.
ATTCTTCTACTTGGTTTATTACTGGGGCACCGGGGCGTGTCGAGTATCCGCCAATATCAATAAAGGTAGCCCCCGCTTGTAACATTTTATCTACTTGCGTTAGTATGGCGTTTTCGGTTGCATACTGGCCGCCATCGTAAAAGCTATCGGGCGTTACATTTAAAATCCCCATAATTTTTGGCGTACGCAAATCGATTAGTCTTCCGCGGATGTTAAGTGTTTTGTTTGTAGAAAATAGTTTACTTTCGACCGCAGAATCCATGAGGGTAAGTTAAGTTAGATGGAGGTTGCTAATGATGTAAAGTTAATGCAGAATTCATGGTGGATGTGAGTTTTGTCCAAAAATGAATAGGTATAGATGTCGATGTAAATCGCTACCAAGATTTGAGAACTAGTAATTACTATGATTGAAAAAACCACGCTAGAGTATAAAGAAGTTATAGAGATTTGTAGAGCACTCTTTGAAAAAAAGACGCGCGACTATGGAACCGCTTGGCGCATTCTACGATTACCTTCTATTACCGATCAGATATTTATAAAGGCTCAGCGTATTCGAAGTATTCAGGAGAAAGGAAAACAATTTGTAGATGACCCTATTCGGGATGAATTTATTGGTATCATAAATTATTGCATCATCGCATTACTCCAATTAAGGCTTCAAGATTCAACGATGTTGGAGGTTTCTTACGAAGAACTTAAGCCTCATTATGATGCCGTGGTTGAAGAGACTTTTAATTTACTTCAGCAAAAGAATCATGATTATGGTGAAGCTTGGCGTGATATGCGAGTTACGTCAATTACCGATATCATTTTAATGAAATTGTTACGCGTAAAACAGATTGAAGATAATCAGGGAAAAACATTGGTGAGTGAAGGGGTAAATGCCAACTACCAAGATATGATTAACTATGCCGTATTTGCATTAATATTATCGAAAACAACATGACTCTAATTCGAAAAATTACCGATCAGTTTTCTCGCTTTTTTGTTGGCGGGTTGTTTATTTTTTCTGGATTAATTAAGCTAAACGATCCGGTTGGTACGGCCATAAAAATGGAAGAGTACTTCGAGGTTTTTGCCGTTGACTTCGGTAGTTTCTTTCTTTCTTTCAAACCTATAGCGTTAGAGATTGCTTTGGTGCTAATCATTCTGGAGGTGGTATTGGGAGTGGCGGTACTATTAAATTACCGTATGAACGTAACGGCTATACTACTGCTTGTTTTACTTCTGTTCTTTACGTTCCTAACCTTTTACTCTGCTTACTTTAATAAAGTAACTGACTGTGGTTGCTTTGGAGATGCCATTAAACTTACCCCTTGGCAATCGTTTGGTAAGGATATTATTCTCATGGTGTTTGTACTTCATTTATTCTGGTTTCGAAAAAATTATCAACCTACATTATATACGCGTGAAGGGCATGCGGTAATACTGGGTACAACTGTTCTGTCATTAGTGCTGGGTATTTATGCTGTAAGACATCTCCCTTTTATTGATTTCAGAGCGTATCGAATTGGAAATAACATTCCTGAGCAAATGCGTCCGGAAGAACAACCAATTTTTGAATACACCTTTAAAACCAAAAGCGGTGAACTCATTCAATCGGCTAAGTATTTAGGAGATACAACACAATATAAATATGTTGGTATCGAGCAGCTTAATAAAGATAAAACGAAAGCAAAAATTACGGATTATGCCGTTTCGAGTCTAGAGGGCGAAGACTTTACTCAATATACTTTCGATGGTATAAAATTATTTTTTGTCATCTATGATGTTACCAAAGCATCAACCTCTAACATGGAGTCTATTCGTTCACTTGTTAAAAACTTAGATGGCAAAATGGAGATGATGGTATTAACTGCTTCTGGTCCTGATCAATTTGAATCGTTTAGGCATGAACACCAATTAGCTATTCCGTATTACTTTGTCGATGCTACTGTACTTAAAACAATAGTTCGTGCAAATCCCGGTATTACATTGTGGGTAAATGGAACAGTTAAGGGTATGTGGCATCATAATGATACTCCTGATGCGGCTGAAGTAATAGCCCGTGTTGACGACTAGCATAATTTTTTTTGAGGTGGATATCAGCAAAGCTTTGTAATAGTTTGATAGATACTTTTAATACACTTGTTGATAGATGAATATCCATGCATTGAGATCAACCATTGCGATAATAATGGGCTTGTATATTCTGTGTGACATCAAACAATAAAATTCGACCACATGAAATCGCCATACAAATGTTTTATACCCAACGGTATGTTAATTCAGGCGATTCCATGTGACCATCAAAAATTAAAAATTAACACATGAAAATATACCTAGTCGGAATGCCAGGTGCGGGCAAGAGCACATTAGGAAGGCCACTAGCCAATGCGTTGCAATTACCTTTTGTCGATTTAGATAAAGAGATTGAAATTAACGAGGCCAAATCAGTTGCGGATATATTTGCCTCATCGGGTGAAGATTATTTTCGAATGGTAGAATCAAAACTTTTGCGAGAGTGGGCAGGTTCAGCGAATAGTTTTGTTATGGCAACTGGTGGTGGTGCTCCGTGTTATTATGATGGTATGCAAGTTATTAACGATACAGGCATCAGTATTTTTATTCAAGTATCTATAAAGGAATTAGTAGTACGACTAAAAAATAATAAGACCCGGCCACTATTAGCGAGCGATGAGCCTGAACGTAAAATAAAATTAGAAAACTTGTTAATTATGCGG
>CAYNKN010000122.1:2733-8805 GCA_964397805.1 uncultured Chryseolinea sp.
AAAATCCAGATGTTGAAATGGTGTTGGAGAAACTACGCCTTAAAAGTTAAAACCAATAGTGAGTAGCCCGGTAGTTGCTCTATTTTCAAAAGATGCTATTGGCCCTGTTCCATCAAAAAATGTATACGGTTGGTATGCTACTTCGCCTCTACGATTCACCAATGCAAAGTCAACAAAAAATTCTTTTAAGCGTATGCCAGCACCAACACTTAAACTAGTAATGGTATTTTTTGCTGCCGAGTTGTCACTATATGGATCGCCTTGAAGTGCATAACCTCCTCTGAATCTAAATATGGAATGACGAAATTCTGCACCCAGTCGGTAACTCATAACAGGCTGATAAGAAGCGCCTATACCGTCATTTTCAGGTTGAAAAGAAATGCCAGCGATATCAGAAGTATAACGGGCTTTAGCCGGATTGGAAAACTCGACATCAGCAGATATAAAACCAAACTGACTAATAAAGGCTGCTCCTAAGCTTAGTTTGGCTGGCGTAGTTAGATTGTATTCACTAATGATAATATCGGTTTCTGCAAACTCATTATTCAAAATCGTTGTACCATCGTCATAGTAATCAAAGTTCTTCCAGCTAGTGTTCATGGTTGCATTGTACGATTCACTAAGCTGATAAAAGGTGGGTGTAACAAATGATATCCCCACTTGGATGTAATCTACAGGTCGTGCAATTAGACCCAGCGTAACATTTATCCCACTTCCTCTTATATCAAGATCCTCAGCTAGTTCCAGATTATTTAGGTAGGGATCGCCCGTAAAAGTTTCTCTAAAGGTTTTCCTCGAATTATAACGAAGTGTGGTGAATCCAACTCCACCACCAAAAAAAATCTTATCGTTGTAATTTCCACCATACGAAAAACTCCATTGATTCATAAAACCACTAGTTTCAATTATTTCTTGTTGTGCTGGTATAGATTCAAATACATCAGAGAAGTATTCATCATCCGGAAAGGTAGGATCTAACAGAGTAGCAGGACCAATTAAATAATTAAAGTAAGCTAAGCCAGTAGGTGTATTATACTGAGATGCCCCTGGATTAAACTGAGCTGTTGTTGCACCGAAAGCGTCATCAATAAAATAATCGATAATGGATGTGTTGTTATTAACACCATTATAACCAATAGATCGGTTAAAGTCATTTACACGATTTAAAGTTATACCAAAAGAGCCTCCTAAAAAACCATTTCTGTCTTTTGGCGAATGAAGAACTAATCCTAATCCTGGTATACTTAACCTGGAGTTTGAATTTTGTTCAGTGGTTCCCAGATACAAAGCATCAGTTGAGAATGCTGAGAAACTTGGTGTCAATGAGAATTCTGATCGATTGTACATACCTAATCCTGCTGGATTAGAAAATGCTGAACTAAAATCTCCACCTAACGCCACTTGTGTACCTCCAATTCCTTGTATGCGGGCACTTCCGCCTGGGGATGTTCTGCTAAAAAGAAGTGCAGACTCTACATAACCTTGACCGAAGCTAGCACTGTATAGAAGCAAAGCAGTAGCAGTGAAGGCGAAAATTTTCGTCATCATAAGAATTTAAAAACTTGTGTTGTGAATTAATCTCTACCGCGTGATCTTCCACCTGATCCTCCACTCGCAGGACTACCACCTGAACCTCTTGATGGACTACTATAAGAAGGACTTGGAGAAGAGCTTCTACTATTATCAAACGATGATGACCGGCTGTTTGAATTATAAGATGATGACCGGCTATTGGAATTATTGTTGTTCACATTATTCCATGAATTGTTTGATGAAGAGCGCGTAGGGTACGTTGACTGCTGTCTGGTATTTCCATCAGCTGTATTTCTCCAACTTCTGTTGTAGTATTCACTTTGGCTTTGATTCCGAGTATTAGCTGGTGCAGCAACACGTCCGCCCTGATATGCTTCATTAGGTGTTGCTACATTAGTAGTTGATCTTGTTCTGGAACCGTTGTTTGTATAATTATTATCAGAAACTACAGCTCCTCCACGTGTTCCACGCTTACCGTACGCAACCCCTCTACCTGCTTCACCACCATTATTTACGATGATCACATTAGAATGCCCCCAATTATTTCCGTACCAACCTGCATTTCCATACCATCCACCACCAAAACCATGGCCAAATGAAGGACCCCAAGTATTACGTGCCCAGTTGTTGTAAGGGTTGAAGCCCATTCCGAAAGAGTTGCCCCATCCATAATTCCAATTGCTTCCCCAATGGTAGCTAAATGAGCTACCCCAACCTGACTGGAAATGTGGGTTACCCCAAGGACTTCCCCACATGTCAAAAGCACTTCCGTAGTAAGGACTATTCCAAGCATTGATAGATGGTCCGAAGTAGTTTGCTCCATACCAAGGGCTGTTATACCAGTTATTGAAATTATTATTCCAGCCGTTAAAATTGCTAGCGGTATTATATTGGTAGCTGTTGTCAAAGTAATTTTGTTCATCTTGCTGAGCAGCTTGGGCGTTAGAACGTGCCGCAAACTCAGGATTGATGTTACGTGCGGAATAGCTATCAGTAGGATTTATGAAGAGAGCTTCTTCTTGTGCTTTTTGCTTTTTAGAACTAGCTGTAAAGGACATTTCGCTAGACTTTTGCGCTCTTAATTTTGCCCGCTCCTTTGAGTTAAAGTACATATCATCGTACTCCACTTGTTGAGCCGTTGCCGACAAAGCGAAAACTGAGAAGATTATAGCGAGATTAATTACCTTGGTTTTCATATCCTTTTCCGTTTAATTCTATTGTAATAACGTTAGTATTTGCAATAAGTCTTTTAAAGCTACGAAATTTAATCAGTTTTTAATGCTGTAAAATTATATTTGCCGCCTTAAACTTCCCCAAATTTAAACAACAATTATACCAGTATGGGCAAAGAAATCCCAAGTAGGAAAGAAGATTACTCGCTGTGGTACAACGAATTAGTTAAAAAGGCTGACCTGGCAGAGCATTCCGATGTGCGAGGCTGCATGGTTATTAAGCCCTATGGCTACAGCATCTGGGAAAAAATGCAGCAAGCACTTGATAAAATGTTTAAAGATACCGGGCACTCTAATGCTTATTTTCCGCTTTTTGTTCCTAAAAGTTTATTTGAGGCAGAAGAGAAGAATGCTGAGGGTTTTGCTAAAGAGTGCGCTATTGTTACTCATTATCGATTAAAAACAGATCCACTAAATAAAGGAAAGCTAATTGTGGATCCGGATGCAAAGTTGGAAGAAGAGTTAGTAGTTCGGCCAACCAGCGAAGCCATTATTTGGAGTACCTATAAAAAGTGGATACAATCGTATAGAGATCTACCCATTTTGGTGAATCAGTGGGCAAACGTTGTTCGGTGGGAAATGCGTACCCGCTTATTTTTGCGCACAGCCGAGTTCTTATGGCAAGAAGGCCATACCGCGCATGCTACTTCTGCCGAGGCAGTAACGGAGACCAAACAAATGCTGGATGTTTATGCTGATTTTGCAGAGCAATTTATGGCTATGCCTGTTATAAAAGGCAGAAAGTCGGATGGAGAGCGGTTTCCTGGCGCGGTTGATACTTACTGTATTGAGGCAATGATGCAGGATGGGAAAGCTTTGCAAGCTGGTACTTCCCACTTCTTAGGTCAAAATTTTGCGCATGCTTTTGATGTAAAATTTGCCACGAAAGAAGGTAAACTGGAGCATGTATGGGGAACTTCATGGGGGGTAAGTACCCGACTAATGGGTGCCTTAATTATGGCGCATTCAGATGATGATGGTCTGATCTTGCCTCCAAAACTAGCTCCAATTCATGTTGTGATTGTTCCGATTTTTAGAACCGAGGAGGAACTCACCCGAATTTCTGCTGAGGTAGAAAAAATTTCAACCGTACTTAAAGCAGCAGGGATTTCAGTGAAATTTGATAATCGGGATACACATAAACCAGGGTTTAAGTTTGCAGAATGGGAGCTTAAAGGAGTTCCGGTAAGGTTGGCAATTGGTCCTCGCGATTTGGATAATGGCACCGTAGAGGTTGCTCGCAGAGATACCAAAGAAAAGCAGCTTATGAAACTATATAGTGTGGCGTTAGAAATTCCTGCGTTGTTAGAGTCGATACAACAAAATATTTATGAGCGAGCGTTGGCCTTTAGAGACTCAAAAATAACACCTGTAAACTCCTTTCAAGAATTCAAACAAGTGTTGGATGAAAAAGGCGGGTTTGTTCAGGCGCATTGGGACGGTACACCAGAAACAGAGACAGCCATTAAAGAGGAGACAAAAGCTACTATTCGCTGCATTCCGCTTGATGCGGTCGAGGAAGAAGGTATTTGTGTTTATTCGGGAAAACCTTCTAAGCAACGTGTACTATTTGCGCGTGCTTATTAAAATCTTGATAATCATAATATAAAACGGTTGTTGCTTTATTATTTGTATTTTTGATTTTGCCTCTGCTATGTTGATGTGGATTATCATTGGGTCACTCATTTTTATCGGACTACTTCTAATTATTGTAGAATTGGTTTTTATTCCTGGCACTACTGTAGTGGGTTTGCTGGGGTTGATCTTTTCTATTGTGGGAGTAGCAATAGGCTATAACCATTTTGGTAACCAAGCAGGATTTTACCTTGTGTTAGGTACTGCTTCAGTTACGCTTGTGGCTTTGTTTTATAGTTTTCGATCGGGGTCGTGGTCTAGGTTTTCACTAAAATCGTCTATTGACGGAAAGGTAAATGAAGACCTGCTTAATCTGGTTCATATTGGCGATGTGGGAATAACACGATCTTCACTAAGACCCATGGGTACAGCTGAATTTAACAATAGAAACTTTGAAGTTAAATCAAATGGCGATTACTTAGATAGTGGTCAACGTGTTAGAATTGTGCACGTTCAGCAGCATCAAATTATTGTAGAACTTATTAAATAACTAACCCAATTTATGGAAGCAACCTATTACTTAGTTTTAATCTTTGGGGCGATAATCCTCTTTTTTGTTTTTATGTATTTTGTTCCCGTTAACCTTTGGATTACCGCGTTGTTCTCTGGTGTGAAGGTGGGTTTGTTTGATTTGGTCTTTATGCGCATTCGTAAAGTGCCACCACGTATAGTTGTTGATTCGTTGATTACAGCCACGAAGGCCGGATTAAAAGTATCATCGAACGAGTTGGAAACGCATTATCTGGCGGGTGGAGATGTTCCCAATGTTATTCGCGCATTGATTTCTGCTGATAAGGCGAATATTAATTTAACTTTTAAACAAGCCACTGCTATTAACTTGGCGGGTAGAGATGTATTTCAAGCCGTTCAAATTTCGGTAAATCCAAAAGTAATTACTACTCCTAAGGTAGCAGCTGTAGCCTCTGATGGTATTCAGCTAATTACTGTAGCACGTGTTACGGTTCGTGCCAGCATTGCACAGTTAGTGGGGGGTGCCGGAGAAGACACTATTCTTGCGCGTGTTGGTGAAGGTATTGTATCTTCCATTGGTTCGGCTAAATCGCATAAAGAAGTATTAGAGAGTCCAGATAAAATATCTAAGCTTGTTCTTTCTCGCGGCTTAGATGCAGGTACGGCCTTCGAAATTCTTTCCATTGATATTGCTGATGTAGACGTAGGAGCAAACATTGGCGCAAAGTTACAGATTGACCAAGCTTCTGCTGATTTAAAAGTTGCTGAAGCACGTGCGGAAGAGCGTAGAGCAATGGCGGTAGCACTTGATCAAGAAATGAAAGCCAAAGCGCAGGAAGCTAGAGCAAAAGTTATTGAAGCTGAGGCCGAAATTCCACGTGCTATTGCAGCCGCATTTGTAAGTGGTAATTTGGGTATTATGGATTATTACAAAATGCAAAACGTTCAAGCCGATACAGAAATGCGTTCAGCCATTTCAGGTTCAGGCAAAGGATCTACCGGTGCAGGTGCCCCTAAGAAAAACGAATAATCATATTTTTTTTATAATCATAAAAATGCACCGCTCAACTAGGGCGGTGTATTTTTGTTAGTGCACGATTGGAAGTTTATTAAGCTCTTCAAAAACACGATAAACGTATCGTGGTAACGTAATAAAATTTTAAGGAACCAGTACCCACTCAGCTTTCTTCATCCCCAGAAA
>CAYNKN010000123.1:0-3574 GCA_964397805.1 uncultured Chryseolinea sp.
CCCATACACTTCGGCTATGCCTTGATGACCAAGACAGATTCCTAAAATACTTTTTGAAGCACCGTATTGATAAACCACTTTTTTCATAATACCTGCTTCATCAGGTATGCCAGGGCCAGGCGAAAGAAGTATTTTATCATACGCACCTACATCTTCTAAGGAAATTTTATCGTTCCGATAGATATCCAATGAATGACCCAACGAGCGAATAATATGAACCAGGTTATAGGTAAATGAATCGTAGTTGTCTAAAACTATAATTTTCATAAAAGAGCTTATCGTTAAATTTTCTCAGCCATCAGCAACGCTTTACGCAAGGCTGTTAGTTTGTTGTTTACTTCTTGTAATTCACTTTCTGCACTTGATTTCGAAACTACTCCAGCTCCGGCTTGGTAGATCAGGCGATTGTCTTGACTTAAGAATGTGCGGATCATAATGGCATGGTTAAAAGAACCATCGAACCCAATAAACCCAATCGCACCTCCATAAAAACTGCGATTAACATTTTCGTACTGGTTAATCAATGTCATCGCCATGTGTTTTGGTGCTCCTGATAGCGTTCCTGCCGGAAAAGTATCTGCTGCCATGCGTACTACAGAAGCCTCTGGTTTTATTGAGCCTGTTACTTTAGAAACCAAATGGATAACATGCGAGTAGTATTGAATTTCTTTAAATACTTCTACAGTTACTGCACTGGCATTGCGACTCATATCGTTGCGTGCTAAGTCTACCAGCATAACGTGTTCAGCATTTTCTTTTTCATCAGCCGCTAACCGTTCGGCTATGGCAGCATCTTCTTGATCGTTACCAGATCGTCTGAACGTGCCAGCAATAGGAAATATGTGGGCTTTACCTTGGCTAACCTGTAACTGGGCTTCGGGGGACGATCCCAAAAGTTTAAAACTTCCATAATCAAAATAAAATAGATAAGGCGAAGGGTTGATGGAACGCAACGCCCTGTATACATTAAACTCATCGCCTTTAAAGCCTGTTGTAAATCTTCTGGAGAGAACGATTTGAAAGACATCACCTCGATAGCAATGGCTTTTTCCTTTTTCAATAATCGAAAGAAACTCTTCATCGGTAACGTTCGATGTCTCCTTATCGGTTAAAATAAATTTGTACGTAGCGAAGCGATTGCTAAAAATGGTTTGCTCGATGTTATCTAAAGTAGATTGACCTGACTCTTTTGATGATGGACCATTATCGTGTACAAATTCAACCAAGGTAAGTTCGTTCGAAAAATGGTCGACTACAATAACATAACGATATAGCTTATACAATATATCCGGGATGCGTTGATCTACTTGCGTGATGGTTACATCTTCAAAAAAACGAACGGCATCGTACGCCATATAACCAAACAATCCGCTGCTAACATACTTTGTGTGCTGCGTATCGGCTTGAAATGCATGGGTAAAATTTTCGAGCAGTTCAATGGCTTGTCCTCTATTCAAGATTTTTTCGACATGCGAATTTCCATCGGGGTAGTGCGTAGTAGCCGTATCGCCAAGCACTTGAAACGAGGCTATGGGCGAACAACAAATAAACGACAAGCTATTTTCATGACCGTGATAGTCGGAACTTTCTAACAAAATACTGCCGGCAAATACATCGCGTAACTTTAGGTAGATGTTAACCGGTGTTAGCGTATCGGCTAGTAGTTTTTTTGAGTAGGTATTTAATGCGTACTTCATGTTGAGTGTATAGGTTATTGCTACCGCTTTACAATGATTCAAAAAAAAGAGGCCCACTGTGAACAGCGGGCCTCCGGGCTTAACGTTAAGTCATAACAAGGCTGTTCACATATCGATAACCGATCTGTGCCACCACCATGCTATAGTTACAAATTTTCTCATTCAAGTTAGGCGTCAGCCTTCTTTTTAGTTGTTGCTCTTTTAGGTTTGGCTACTTCTTCGGTAGCGCTGGCCGTTGGTTTGGAAGAAACCGTTTTATTAAGCTTAGCTTTAATTAACTTCTTTCTTCTGGAGTTACCGTAAGAGTCTCTCCATATCTTGCCTTTCTTAGATTTTTTATCTCCTTTTCCCATACAGCGTTAAATTTCGTTGGCAATAATAGTAAAGTATAAAAACATTACAAAAGACAGTTGGATATTTACGCCAATGAATTTCATTAAAAGTATGCACATATCCTTAAACCCTGAAGGGCCAATTGGTGTTATTGAAGTAATTAGGAAGACTTAACTAGACAGCCATGGCAAAAGTTAATGAAGCGGTTATTGATGCCTTGAGAAAAACAGCATCAGCCTTGTCGCAAAGCAGTATATATCAATGGGGACACATGGGAGCCTGTAATTGTGGATTTCTAGCGCAAGAAATTACATTGCTTCGGAAAGAAGAAATTCACAGACGTGCCATGCAGCGTTATGGCGATTGGAACGAACAATTAATGGATTACTGCCCTACTAGTGGCCTACCGATGGACGACCTCATTTCGGAGATGATCGCTTTTGGGTTCGATTCAGAAGATTTAAAGCACTTAGAAAAACTGTCGGATAAAACCATTTTACAGTCACTTCCTATAGAAGAGCGAAACCTTCGGCATAATTATAAGGCCGATGTCATAAAGTACCTTCATACTTGGGCTAATTTGTTGGAAGCCAAACTTTTGGAAAGGATTATCTTACCAGAATTCGAAGCTATTCCAGCGGAAGTTTAAACAGGATGCAATCTTTCGGCTCATTGTTTTGGTTTACAAAACGAAACCACTTAGTTAATTGAGCCTCTTCCACAAAGCCACTTTTTAGAAGTACGTTTATAGACGCCAGATTTTCGGCATCCACAAAAGTTTGTATCCGATATATTCCTGGCAACTTTCTCAGCTCCCCCATCATGTACTGGCATACTTCAGTGGCATATCCATTACCCCACTGCGTTGGACTTATAATGTATCCTATCTGAAGTTTACCTTGTTCATGCACAATACCGAAACTACCCACTAATCGATTTGTTGCTTGTTGCCGAATGGCGTAGGTATAGTCTACACCCGCATTCCAACCTTTAATCGCAAAGCGTAAAAAGGCTTGGGTATCTGCTATGGCTTGATGCGTTGGCCAAGATACAAAGCGTGTTGCTTGCTCCTTGCTGGCATAGGTATAAAATATTTCATCGGCATCTTCGTACCTTAGCCGCTCCAGAATTAATCGTTCGGTAGTTAGTTTTTCAGGTAGGTTAAGCTTCATCTTCGAACATAGATTGATGTACTAAAGAAACAGCAAATGGGTAAAGACAGCAATATCGTTCACCAATATTTCCGCCTTGCCGGTGCAGGTCACACTATTCTGGTTAAGGTAAATCCTATCCTCTATAAAGGAACTGAAATCATCATCTCACCTAACGAAGAAATAAAAATGCGTGACCTTGAATTTGATGAGCAAATTTTTGATGACTTAAAGGCTGATGGGTTTGAGGAAACCAGCGCCTTAGTGTTTAATCTTTACTTATCCGGATTGGCGTAAAAGAACCTTTACTTATTTTTTTGATTCGCTAACTGATAATTTCTCAACAATACTATCTTTGCCCCGGCAAATCGGCACGACCAGCTCCTGCTGAAC
>CAYNKN010000123.1:3584-8743 GCA_964397805.1 uncultured Chryseolinea sp.
GTTCGGTTTGCCATTTTTTATTCCTTCAGTTCTAAATTTTAGTGCTCACCCGCTGCACTCAACCCACCCGATATCTTAGCATACAATCACTATTATTAACTATTTACCCCTTAAATCACTATGAAATTTTTCATTGACACGGCAAACCTGAATGAAATTAAAGAAGCTTACGACTTGGGTGTTTTAGATGGTGTTACCACTAATCCATCCTTAATGGCAAAAGAAGGCATTAAAGGTTCTGAAAATATTAAAGCTCACTACAAAGCCATTTGTAATATTGTTGATAACAATGTGAGTGCCGAAGTAATTGCCACGGAGTATGAAGCTATTCTGGCGGAAGGTCGCGAGTTGGCAAAAATCGATGATAAGATTGTGGTAAAAGTACCTATGATTAAAGATGGTGTAAAAGCCATTAAGAAATTTAGCAGCGAAGGAATTCGTACCAATTGTACGCTTATTTTCTCTGCTGGTCAGGCGATATTAGCGGCAAAAGCTGGCGCAAGTTATGTATCGCCTTTTATTGGCAGATTAGATGATGTTGGGCAAGATGGTCTTGAACTTATCGATCAAATAGTATCCATTTATGGTAACTATGGTTTTGAAACCGAAGTATTGGCCGCATCGGTGCGTCACACCATGCACCTTTTACAATGTGCCGAGCTTGGCGCTGATGTAGTAACTTGTCCACTTAGTGTAATTACCGGATTACTAAAACATCCACTTACCGATAGCGGACTTGAGAAGTTTTTAGCTGATCACAAAAAAGTGAACGGATAATCTCCGAACAACAAACTTAAGCTCAAGCCGCGACCATACGTTGCGGCTTTCTTTTTTTCTGCATTGTCCATTAACAGAAACTTTCTTCAATAGTCAAAAAAATAGTTGCACTTTCGTAGAGCGAAAAAAAATAACTACTATGTTTTCTAACGATCCGGTTGTTAGTGTAAAAGAGGCCAGCATTTTTCAAGATCATAATACGGTGCTGGGCGACATTTCATTCGATATTCAGAAAGGCGAGTTTGTCTATTTAGTAGGCCGCACAGGATCGGGTAAATCATCTCTTCTAAAAACACTGTATGCCGATCTAACTCTTAGACTGGGCGATATTCAAGTAGCGGGTTTTACTATTCGCAATATTAGCAGCGCGCAAATACCCATGCTGCGCAGAAAACTGGGTATCATCTTTCAGGATTTTCAACTTTTTAACGATCGTACAGTTGCCGAAAATCTAATGTTTATCATGAAAGCCACCGGCTGGCGCGATAATGTTAAAATGAGAGCCCGTGTATCGGAAGTACTGATGCAAGTGGGATTAGGATCTGTAGAAAAGAAAATGCCTCACCAACTTTCGGGTGGTGAGCAGCAACGTATCGTTATTGCACGCGCACTTATTAACGAACCTTTAATTTTATTAGCCGATGAACCCACCGGTAATTTAGATCCAGAAGTATCGCATGGTATCTTGAAAATTTTTCAGCAAATAAATAATAGTGGTACCGCTGTACTCATGGCTACACATAGTTATGGATTAATTAAAAAATTTCCGGCTCGGGTACTTAAATGCGAACAAGGAAAAGTAATCGATTCGGCACACGAGCCTTTCGAACTCACCATGGAGTACTAGCTTAAATGTACCCCGCTAATTTATAGGCTGCCATTCCCACCCACTCTTTTACGAGTTTATGCCAAAGTCCTAACGCATCATACTTAGGTACAAATAAGGTATCAAAATGAAAATCGCGTGGATGTGAATAAAAGTCTGTCGTGAAGGGTTCGATAGCCAAGTTAGCTTTTCGATAACACGCTAACGAACGCCTCATATGAAAGGCCGAAGTAATCAGTAAACACTCATTGGCATGGATACCTAATGAATCAAGCATAGGTTTAACTTGAACAGCCGATTCGTATGTGTTACGTGTTTCATTTTCAATCATAATATCTTCTACTGCCACACCCATTAACACCATCACGCGCTTAAACTTATCGGCTTCTGGTTCATCTTGCTTCATTAAGCGACCACTCCCACCACTAATTAAAATTTGTTTTATTAAGCCCAACTTATAGAGTTCAATAGTATGTGTTACCCGGTCTGCACCCCGGCTAAAATAAACTCGATCGTTAGGTTCCAAAAAAGGCATGGTAGCCCCAGTGAGTACAATACCTAATTGGTGTGGTCTCATATCACGATATGCTGTAGTTTTTAACTCCCATGCGCGCATCACTTCGTTTGCGATAAAGTCGTTAGAAAAGAAAAGCAGCATCAACACACCAAGCCATAACAAGCGTTTTTTCCACCAAGCATTTTTAAGTATAAGCGAAAACAGCAAACACATACAGATAAATGTATGTGGCATAGTCAAATAGTTTAATGTTTTTGAAAGCCAGAAGAACATAATTACAACTAACCCTTTGGAAGTGGTGACGATAAGTTTCCAACGCCATCTATAATTCTACGAAGCAAATCGAAATACAAAGCCAATGCTAAGAACAACGACATGGACCAGATTACGCCTGTATTAAAAAAGAATGTATCTACATCTTGATTGAAAAAATGTTTTGCAGGCATGTAGAACTGGGCATCAAAATCGATGGCATGATCGGGGTCGGGATCTTTGTAAATCGGATAAATCTTTTGAATAAGCTTTCCGTCTTGCTCAATAATTCGATGGGTCTCCATCATATTTTTTACTAGATCAGTAATGGCTTCGTTATGATAATTCTCGCGCATACGATTAAACTCAGCCAGTTTTTCAGGTGTATTGGTTAACTCAAAAATCTTCTTTTCCTTTTGTCGATCCGTGGCGTTATACCGTTCGATATAGAACTTTTTAAGATTATCTAAAAACGCAGCTACTTGAAGATGAACAATCGAATCGAATTTTTGAACTGTTAGTGATTCTAATGCGGGCAATTGTTTACCTGTTACTACAAGCTCATGCGCCAACTCATTTTTTATAAGCGCCAGATTGTTGCTCATTTTTTCTTTTACTTCTGGCTCACTTGATTTAAAGTTATTAATACAATATTGTAGACGCGTTTCTATTTCAGGTATGAAGTATACCTTTTTATAGTCGGCACCAGCCATTACCTTATCATACATATAGAAGTCGCGTTCATACCGGTTATCTTTAAACTGAGTAACCATAGCCGCCTCAAACGCCCATCGCGATGCCATTAAATCACCCACAAATGGAACAGTTGCCGTATTGCCAATAGCAGGGTTAAGCTTATCAAATTTTACTACCACACCACTTAAGATAAGCTGCGGAATAAGGAGTAAAGGTATGAGTATATAGATGGTAACAGCTGAGTTAAATGCCGATGAGATATTTAAACCGAGCATATTGGCAAAACATGAAGTGGTAAATAGAATAAACCAATGCTCCAATACCATACCTTGTATTCCTAAAAAATAATTACCAACCAACACAAACGAAAGTGTTTGAATAGCGGAGAGTATAAACAAAATGGAGATTTTAGAAAAAACATAGCTACTTCTGCTGAGGTGTAAGAAAGCTTCACGCTTGAGTATTTTTCGATCGCGAATAATCTCTTCGGCACTCACTGTAAGCCCCATGAAAAGTGCTACAATGATGCTCATAAATAAGTAGGCTGGCAGATTTAAGTTTTTCAAAAACACATAACCTGTTAATTTATCATCTGCATTATAATACCGTACAATAAATGCTAATATGAAAGCCAATACAGGAGCTTCCAACAAATTAATAATCATGTATTGCCGATTATGAATTTTTGCCTGGATATCGCGTATTGAAAACAAGTGCGCTTGCTTAATACGAGTAGGTATTTTTAGTGTTGAATGAGGTACTTCGGTAGAGGTTTCTACTGCACTTACTTTTGTATTCTTTTCGTAGATGCTGTGCCATTCGGCTGCCGAAATTTTTCGTTCGTTCGTAAAGTAGCCGTACTCGTTTATAACTTTCGTTTCAATGATATTAAATATCTGTTCAGGATTTACATTGCCACAAACATGGCACTCTCCTTCTTCGCTATTAATAAGGTTAATACTCTTTTTAAAATAAACAATTGAATCAACTGGATTCCCATAAAAAATTTGATACCCACCTGTATCTAAGATCATGAGTTTATCAAACATCTTAAAGATATCGGATGATGGCTGATGGATAACAGCAAAAACTAATTTACCTTTTAAAGAAAGCTCTTTTAATAAATCGATAATATTTTCAGAATCTCGAGACGATAATCCGCTGGTGGGTTCATCACAAAAAAGTACGGCTGGCTCGCGTAATAATTCAAGACCAATGTTTAATCGCTTACGTTGCCCACCACTAATGGTTTTCTGCAACGGTGATCCTACGCGCAAATGCTTACGTTCAGCCAATCCTAAATCTTCCAATACCTTCATCACCAAGGTATCAATTTCTTGTTCATGCTTATCGCTGAAACACAGCTTGGCAGCATAGTACAAATTTTGATAGACCGTTAGATCTTCAATGAGTAGATCATCCTGGGGCACAAAACCAATCACGCCTTCAATGCGAGCGGGTTCCTTGTGTATATCGATACCATTAATGCGCACATGACCCTGCGAAGGTTTTTCCGATCCGTTAAGTACATGCAATAGCGTTGATTTCCCAGAGCCACTTGCGCCCATTAAAGCAATGAGTGTTCCTGCCTCTTCTGCCAGACTTACTTCTCTTAAGCCAAGCGTACCATTTTTAAATTTATAGGTGATGTTCGTGGCCTCAAACGATAATCTTGGATACTCCCCAAACTTACGAAAGCTATTAAGTATATCGCCATAATAAACCGGATCATCTTTATCCCAACGAAGTGTACTACCAATAGCTAAAACAGCTAAGTGATTATTTTTAATGGGTACACCGTTTAAGAAAACATCGGAGTGCCCGAGATACTTCATAAAGTATATGTCGGCCTGCTCCATATATACAATGGCAATAAACCCTTGTAGGTGCGGTCTAACAATATGATGTGCAGAACTGAATGAACTGGTCTCGGATGAATCGATAAGAAGCAGTTGTGCATGATCTAGCTGCGATACAACTTTACCCAACACAAAAGTTTGAATGGTTGAGATTTCTAGTTGAGATACCTTTAGGTGACTACCTATGGCATCGAGCAATTCCTTTTCTCGTGGCGAAATGAGTCCATCGGCT
>CAYNKN010000124.1:0-8719 GCA_964397805.1 uncultured Chryseolinea sp.
AGCACTCGCTGGGTCCGCTATCAATTTCCATCTATTCAAAGAACGTTTTAACCAAAGCAAAATAGCTAAGGAAAAATGTGGTGTTTCAACCGTTAGAGTCTTAAATCCTTCTGATTTAGACCTTCATTTCAAATTGGGAGTGCAAAGGTAATTGAATTCAGTTCACTTCACAATTTTTATTTAGATTTTTTTATTTTTTTGAGCTGCTCTCAAAAGGGCTTCAAATGTACTCTTCGAATTTTTAGATGCAAAAAATTGGGATATTTATTTATCCACAATTTGTGAAGTCGATCAATTTGTTGGCTTTGATCTTTTAAAAAGAGGAACCGTGCTGCATGGCTCACCATACATTAAGCTGGAAGCCACAGCACTTAATTGGTTTGTTGCTTCAATGTAAACTGCCATGGGCACGTATACTTTACTACAACCCTTTAAAACTACTTTTGTATTGGCAAACTGAAGCCAATTAATAAGTTGGAGTCTATCTAAAAAAATTTCTATTTCCAGTTGCTCGAGTGATCCAAAAACAACCTTTTGAGCATAGGGCTGAAGTGCTATGGCTACCAGCATGTATGCCCATGTTGGAACAATAGCATCGCTGGAGCATACAATGGCAACAAATTTATTTTGGTACTGAGACCAATTGTGGGTTCTGATAAAATCGCGAAAGTCTTTTTCTCGTAAGACTAAACCCTGATAAAGTTGATCGCTAACATCTATTAAAATTCGTTCGCCCGGTTGATAGTAATCTTCCAAATTGAAAGTTACTAATGTACTGGATGCGACCCGGTTTACTATACCCGTTTCTTCTCGCTTATCTTCCATGCGTATTAAACATCATTGAGATTAAAAATTGTTCAACCTTGCACTACACTCGTGCAGGTTTTGCAACCAAAAATTCTTTTAAATAAATGGGCTCGAATTGTAAAAGGTTCTCGAATTCATTTTGTGCAAATCGTTTACCCGCTAGCTCGCCTACTTGTACCGCTGATGGGGTAATCTGTTGCAAAAAAATTGCATTTGGATGTTGGATCATTGTTTTGCATTTCTCTGCGCCATTTCCAAAGAAAACAATGTCTTGGTTTGTCAGGTATTCTTTAAAACTAGTTTCATCAATAACCTTCGCTTGAACGGGTTCTACTATATTATTAATGTTATCAACCAGTTGACAGTATACTTCCATTCTTCGTGCATCAATCATTGGGCATACTAATCGATCTCCTAAAGAAAACTGTTGAACCTGCCTCACCATACTATCTAGTGTTCCTACAGCTAACAATGGAATACCAAGACCATAACAAAGACCTTTGGCGGTAGAAGTGCCAATACGAAGACCCGTGTATGATCCGGGGCCTGCCGAAATGGCCACCGCAGCCAGCGATGTTATAGATACGTTAGCCAACTTAATTACCCCTTGTATAAGGACTGCTAATTTAGATGCGTGTACTTGTTCGCTGTGGGCTTCTGCAAATGCCAGTAGTTGTGTGCCGTTATGTACGGCAACTGAGCAAACGTTGGTGGATGTTTCTAAGCTGAGAATAAGAGACATCAGTTTTCTGATAGTATTTTAGTAAAGACTTCATTGCTGCTCAAAATTCTTCTTGCCTCCGCTATTGTTTTGTTACGCCCAAGCGAAACTTCGGCTTGGCCTTCGTTCAATCCATAATGAAAAGCTATCTGGTCTTCTAAAATCATAATGATCTCTGATTTAAACCGTTCCAAATCGGTTGATTTCGCCCGTTCAATCTTGCTTTTTAAAACATTAAGTTCGGTTTCTAATTCCGGATAATACTTTTCCTGTTTAGCCGATTCGATAACTAGTTTGGTGTTTTGTTCGAGTGGCGTATCGTAGGAGAAATTTTGTTCTTTTAAAAACAAGACAAATGCATCGAAGTCTTTATCCGAAAGTTTAAAGTTTTTGAATTGTGGAATAGTTGGGTACTCTGCACAATATCGGGTAGCAAACTCGAAAATAAGTCCGGAGAAAACCAATGCTGAAGTTATGGTTCCAGAAAAACCATCTTCAACAAAAACATCTGGGTCAAGGCCACCTCCGTCATAAACCTTTCTTCCGTTGCGGGTTCCAAACATTGATTTTAATGAGTCTGCCACACGATCTACTGAACCATCGGCTTTTCGATGAGCATAATCTAACGCCTGAATGCACCGACCACTCGGAATAAAGTATTTGGCAGTTGTTACTTTTAATTGAGCATTGTAAGCTAATGGCCGCGTAGTCTGGACGAGTCCTTTTCCAAATGTTTTATTTCCTACCAATAATGCCCTATCATAATCTTGCAACGCACCGGCTACTATCTCTGAAGCCGAAGCACTGTTTTCACCAACCAGAATAATAATAGGTATTTCTGTATCCACCGGGTTATTCAATGTATTATAAGTTTTGTTCCACTCCTTTACCTTGCCTTTAGTGGATACTACCTCGGTACCCTTAGGTACAAATAGACTTACAATATTTACTGCTTCCTGAAGCAGACCTCCGGGATTATCCTGCAAATCGAGCACTAATTTTTTAGCGCCTTTTTCTTTTAACTTAGTAAGTGCTTGTAAAACTTCACGCGATGCTCCTGGCGTAAAGTCATCTAATTTTATATACCCAATTTCAGAATCAATCATTCCGGCATAGGCTATGTTTGTGAGATTAATTCTTTCGCGCTTTATTTTGAATGTTAAATTATTCGGTTGACCGTGCCGTCTGACCGTTACCTCCACCATTGTTTTAGGCTGGCCTTTCAGCAATGTGCTGATCTCTGCTGTTGTTCTGCCCAGTACATTTTTACCATCTACCGCGATAATTTCATCACCTACCCGAATACCATATTTGTTAGCTGGGAAGTTTTCGTAAGGATGCGTAATTACTGTTTTCTTGTTTACCACCCCAATCAATGCGCCTATACCACCATATTGTCCTGTTGTGCTAATCCGAAACGATTCTAATTCATCTTCAGCAATAAAATCGGTGTAAGGATCAAGTGAGGCTAACATGCCATCAATACCTTTTCGAATCAATTTTTGAGGCTCTACCTCATCTACATAATAGGCATTCACTTCTTTAAAAAGTGTGGCGAAAATATCCAGACTCTTTGCTATGTCGAAGTATTTTTCAGCGGGTTGCCTCAGGGCAGTTCCCACCAAAAAAAATATCCCTATGATAAAAAGCCATTTAGTTGTTTTCAGCATAACTAAAGCGTTTAGTAGATTTCACGAAACGTTCGTGAAGCTGCGCAGCGGGCAGTATTTCCTTGGCGCTATAAATATACGCAATGAGTAATTTTTTAGATGTAGGGAGCAAACTCTTATTCAATCGGTATGCTTCGCGCATTCTTCGTTTAATCAGATTTCGATCTACAGCTCGCTTGAAATTACGTTTTGATACGGATAACAGAACCTGATGAAAGGGAGCGGATTCATCGGGATTAGGCATAAAAAGTACCTTAAATGGGTACAAATAAAAAGAGGAACCCTTTTCGAAGAGTTCCTGAATATACTTTTCTTTTGAAAGTCGTTCTTCTTTACAGAATGTGAATTTCCCCATGAGTTGAAGTTAACCAATCTCTATCGGGGAGAAAACCAGCCCGAAAGTGATTATTTATGCTTTACCGTCTTTTCGCTTGAAACAGTAAGTTTCTTACGACCATTTCTTCTGCGGTTAGCCAACACCCTGCGGCCATTAGCACTTGCCATTCTTTCACGGAAGCCATGCTTGTTCTTTCTTTTTCTGCGGGATGGTTGATAGGTACGTTTCATCGCTATAAATATTAGCCTCTAAAATTTTTAAAGGGCTGCAAAGATGCCGAGTATTTTTTTTATTTACAACACAAGGCTCCTTGATTCTCCACTTTTTACGCATCAATCTGTGTTATTGATTGATAATCAAATTGTTACGCTATTAAGTCTGACATAATCTTCTTTACTTGTTGAGGTTCTAGTCGGGGGCCAAACTGTGTTACTACCCGTGATGCTGCTAATGACGCTAACTTTCCCGCCTCAGCATAACTATGGCCATGCGTAATACCGTACAAAAAAGCTCCTGCAAACATATCGCCCGCACCGTTGGTATCTACCGCTACGGCTTTATAAGGCTCTATATTTATATATGTATCACCATCATAAATCAAGGCTCCGTTTGCGCCCAACGTAATTACGAAACGCTTAGCCAATCTCCTTAACTTCTCGCGCGCTTCTACTAAGGTTGTTGTTCCTGTATAAATCATAGCTTCTTCGTCATTGCAAAAAAGTAAGTCTACACTAGCACCAATTACCTCTTCCATTTGTGAAGAAAAATATTTTACCATGCTGGGGTCAGAGAAAGTAAGTGCAACCTTTACTTTGTTTTTCTCCGCCAAACGTTTTGCTTCTTTTAGGGCCTCCAGTCCTTTGGGGGCTGCAACAAGGTAGCCCTCTAGGTATACATAATCAGAATTTTTAATTGCCTCTTCCTGCAGATGCTCGGGCGATAAAAATGAACTCACTCCTAAAAATGTATTCATTGTTCTGTGCGCATCGGGTGTGGTCATAACAAGGCATCTTCCCGAATGACCCTCTGGACAATCTTCATGTTTTAAGCTTGTGTCAACACCGTTACGCTTTAAGTCATCCAGAAAAAATTTACCTAATGTATCTTTCGCTACTAAGCACGAAAAAAATGCCTTTCCCCCAAACTGATTTACGGCTACTACTGTATTACCTGCAGATCCTCCTCCTGTCATTTTACTCTTCTTCATGTCGATGGCCTTCATGAGTTGCAACTGTCGCTTTTCATCAACAAGCGTCATTACACCCTTCTCGATTTCATTCTTTTCGAAGAACTCATTCTCTACCTCGGTAACTATATCGACAATAGCATTGCCGATGCCGTAAACATTATAATTAGTCATACTAAAATTTTTCGCAATGATAACTAGAATTTATGGTACCGTAACTAAACATAACATGATACCACTAGGTTTTACTCTCCACCCTTCGGTTGGATGTTTAATGTCATCTTGTATTTGCTTGCACGATCTGGATAGTCGGTAATTAAACCATCCACTCCCATACCTTTTAATGAAAGCATATCAGCGACTTCGTTAACAGTCCAAGGAATAACACGAATTTTTTGTTGATGTAAGTAAGTAACTTTTTCCTTGGTGAGTAGCTTATAGTAGGGACTGTAAATAGAAGGTTTGAAACCTAACTCTGCCAAGTTTTGATCTATTGATTTCGTGTTTTCTACCAGCGCAGCTAAGCGCACCGTTGGATACTTCTTACGCCAATACTTTAATACTCTAAAATCAAACGACTGAATAACTAATCGATCTAATGGTATGTATTGATCAACCACAGCAAATACCAAATCAGAAAATTCTTCAATATCTGGATGATACTTATTGTCACCTTCGGGGGTACTTTTTATTTCTATATTATAGTCTACTTCGTATTGTGTTGTTCTACGAATATAACTTTCTACAGCCGTAATTACTTCAGCTAAAAGCGGCTTAGATACATTCATTCGCTGTTGTTCAGGAAATCGCTCATTCCCTTTTATACCACAATCAAAATTCTGCACATCGGCATAAGCCATTTTATAAATATTGAACTTCTTTTCTTCTTTTTGAGAAATTTCATTTCCGGCTGAATCGAGACAGATGGAACAAGACATATAGGGTTCATGCGAGACAACCACTTTCTTGTCTTTAGTAATTACAACATCCAACTCAACTGTGGTGACGCCATAATCAATAGCTGTTAAAAAAGCAGGTATAGTATTTTCTGGCTTTAATCCGCGCGCACCGCGATGCCCCTGCACATCAAACTTAGGTGTAATATACTGAGCAGAGGTTTCCATACTTAAGATTATGATGAGTATTAAAACGTTGATTAAAAATTTCATATAGGTTATCCGCGTTTGATTTTTTAAAAGGAATCGCATACACTATTATCAATTTTTTTTGAAGAAGTGAATAGCGATTTCATACTTCAAAGATAACCCCAATTTATCTTTCTTGTGTGCCGTTCAACAAGGTTAATACAAACATCATATAGCCATTCGAACGTACGATTTAAATCATCATCTCTACTCAATATCCATCAACTTCAATAAAATTTTATGGTTAAGAAAATTTCAGTAAAATAAAAAAGCCTGCGCAAAGAATATGCGCAGGCTTTTACATGTAGTAGACTTGTTATTTTTGGTAACTACTTAGCTGATTTTTCTTCTGCATCCAGAATAACTACTCCGGTAGCAACAAACTCCACTTCCTCTTTTGCATCAACAATAGCATCAATTTCTTCCTGGCTTTTTCCGGCATCTTCAGCAAAATGACGAAGCGTTTCAATGTCGGTAATTTTACGCTTAGCAATTCCCGAGAATATTACCTCTTTACCTTCAACACCCTCTTTTGGTACAAAGAAACCATAGTCTTTAAAAGTAACGCGAATGGTATTGCCATTCTCGTCTTCTACCGTCATCCAGCAACCCTTTTTTGCACACGTTTTTTCAATGGTACCTTTTAAGGTAAGCTGCACGGAATCTTGGTCTGCCAATTGATTGTCGAGGCTGGCTAATGCCATAGCGCCTTCTGTAGAAATACTTTCGCCATAGGCGTTAGAGGCTGTTTCTTCTTGTTTAGGTTGGCAAGCGGCAACTGCACTTATTACCAACACCATAGTTATAAATTTTTTCATCATAAATTTTATTTAGCGTGCAAATCTACAAAAAGAAATGAATGGATTTTACATCCGATTGGTGCCGCTAATATGGTCTCCTCCTGCTTGTTCACCCTAAACTCGTTTCTACTTCAATAGGGTTAGCCAATACTTTATGCACCGGACAGGCTTTGGCTATTTCTAATAATCGTTGGCGCTGCGCATCATCAACGTTTCCATCAATAGAAATCGATACCTTAAAAATAGTTTTATACGTTGCTTGTTCAGAGGTCACTGTTACTTCCAGTTGTTCTACATCCCATTTCTTTCGATCGGCATACATCCGCAGTGTAATGGCGGTACACGATCCGAGCGACATGCGTAAGAAATCGCCCGGTGTTGGTCCCAAATCTTTTCCGCCCAAATCAGCTGGTTCATCTGCAACAACGGAGTGGGTACCCGACTCTAGTGTAGTGGTGTACTTATCGCGACCAATAGTCGCAGTAATGGTTCTATTATCAGCCATTAGAAAGATTTATTAAGTACAAATGATTTCTGAACAAACCGCTCGCGATCAGCTACTTCACGCTCGCGTAGGTTTTCCGATAATGTATCGGGATGACCCGGATAACCAATAGCCATTACTACTCCTAGCTCATACGTGTCTGGTATCTGTAGATTTTTTTTGGCTACCTCACGGTTATAACCACCCATTTGATGCACATTAAGGCCAAGGTTGGTGGCCTGTAAAGAAAGAAATCCGTTGGCGGCACCTAAATCATATTTAGCCGATCCATTGGGTTGATCGTTTAATGTAAAATATTTTCGTGCTAAGCTTAGGATTAATAATGGGGCATGCTTGGCCCAAACCTTATTACTCTCATTAAGCGAGTCAAAAATTTTCATCCACAATTCGGTTTGATTTTTTGTAGCATAAATGTATGTCCAAGGTTGTTCATTCATACTCGAGGGTGCCCAACGAGCAGCTTCAAACAACGACTGAATTTTATCCTGTTCTACCGGAGCATCGGCATAGGCACGGCCACTTTTTCTGTTTTGTATTTCTGCCATTACAGCGGCCTCTTTTACGGTTGATTTCTCCATTGCTTGTTTCGCCTCAATTTCCATATGACTCTAAAATTACACGTATAGTTAAGATGTTATTGGTGTATGAACAGATAAGGCCGAAAACAGTTCATTTTAAACGCTTAGAAAGCTTCCTAATGACTGTAGGTTACACATGCCAACTTAAAAGAACTCTGAATTATTACCAATTGTTCGCGATCGTTCATCCTAAAACCCCAGTTTACCCTTTCCAAAAACCGACTAATTTCGTTGCTATTGTTTAGTACAAGTTACTGCGCTAATTCAACATTATCATAGATCACTTTAAAATTCTAGTCTTCGAAGAGTATTCCCATCTTTCCTTGTTGATAATCGCGCATGGCTTCCATAATTTCTGTCTGCGTGTTCATTACAAAAGGGCCATGAGCAACTACTTGCTCTTGCAAGGGTTCGCCACTAACGAGTAGCATGCGCGTATCTTCTGTTGCTAGAAAGGCTAATCCATCGCCATCATTTTTTAATACCACAGCGTGTAGGCTTTCTACTAATCCGTAACCCTCAAGTTTAATTTCACCATCCAACAGATAAAGCAATGCATGGTGACTTTTGGGTAGGGAAATAGAAATTTTACCTGTAGCCTTGGCATATATCGTAGCTGCATTCACCGCACTTTGGGAAGGTATTTTTCCAGTAGTGTTAAGTATCTCTCCGGCAAAAACGTTTACCGTCACTAAACCATCATCAGAAACCACAGAAGGTACTTCCTCTGCCTGAATTGGATAATAAAGTGGCACATCCATTTTATGTTTGGTTGGTGTATTAATCCATAGCTGAATTATTTCTTGATGACCGCCTCTTTCATGAATATCAAACGGTGGTCGTTCACTATGGATAACACCCATACCGGCATTCATCCATTGAGCTCCACCCGCATAGACCACCGCATCGTTGCCCAGGCTATCACGATGATGCACACCTCCTTTGAATACAAACGTAACCGGAGAAAAAC
>CAYNKN010000125.1:0-6127 GCA_964397805.1 uncultured Chryseolinea sp.
CCATTTGTGGAGGAGTAGGTGCGGGTTCAGGATTTGATGGTGCCGATGCGGTACACCAACACATGACCAACACGCGTATCACAGATCCGGAAATTCTAGAGTTTCGATACCCAGTTCGGTTAATAAGATTTGAAATTAGAAGCAGATCGGGCGGTGTTGGTAAATGGAGCGGAGGGAACGGTGTTGTTCGCGAGTTATATTTTTTAGAAAAGTTAGCGGTAAATGTTCTTTCACAGCATTGCATTATAAAACCGTATGGCATGCAAGGTGGTGAACCAGGAAAAACAGGTGAGCAATGGGTTATACGGAAAAACGGTAAACGACAACGCTTAGCAGGAAGCGATGGAACGGTAGTTGGATCAGGCGATCGATTGATTATTAAAACACCCGGTGGAGGTGGATGGGGTAAAGTGGATAGGTAGAGAAGTGTTAAGATAAAAAGTCAGCCTACACCTTCGTTCTTATAAATGGACACAGGCCGACTCTTTTTTAAAATCTTGCGTTATCTCACAGCGCGATTAATTCTTATTCGTACTTCAATGATTCTACCGGATTGGTACGAGCCGTTTTAAGAGAGTGAAATGCAACGGTGAAGAACGCGAACACCAACGCGAGTAAGGCAACCACCCCAAACCAGATGAAATTAAGTGGAGTCTGATAAGCAAAATTTTCCATCCATTCCGTAATCACATAATAAGCCGCAGGAATTACTATTACTGCTGCAATGATCACCAGATACATCACATCTTTGTAGAGTAGATAGATGATGCTAGGAATGTTGGCACCATGTACTTTACGAATCCCAATTTCTTTGGTGCGCTGGGCTGCCGTAAAAGCAGAAAGTCCAAGTAAGCCTAGAAGCGAAATAAAAATACAGATATAAGAAAGTATAGAAAGCAGGCGATGCTGAGTTTGATCGGCCCGATATTGATCATTGAAGCGTTGATCTAAAAAGAAATATTCATACGGGTGATTGGGATCATAGCCGACCCATTTTTGTTGGATGAAGCTCATGGTCTCAGGCAGGTTTTCACCAGCTACTTTCAAATGCAGGAAACCTCCTTCCTTTCGGGATTTAATGATCAGTAACGGTTCTACCGGATTGTGTAGTGAACTAAAGTTGAAGTCTTTTATCAGCGCAATTATTTTTCCGTCTTCCTTGCCATGAAACCATTTTACCTTTTTGCCAATCGGATCATCACCCCAACCCATCAGGCGTGCTGCTGCTTCATTACACATAAAAATGTTATCCAGATCCGCATCAGGTCCAGTTTGAAAATCGCGGCCTTTCAGAATTTCAATATCCATCATGCTGAAATAATCTTGCCCCACTACCATGAGTGAGAACGCTTGTTGCGTCATGCCTTCTTCGCCTTCGGCCCACATCACGGGGCCACCTACGCCCATGCCAATTACAGTATACGCTGTAGTAGCGGCAGTGATGCGCGGGTTTTGCAACAACTCATTTTTAATGGAGGTTAGTTGATTTTGTACAAGTGTGTCTTGAATAGGTAACACTACTATGTTTGTCTTATCAAAACCTAAATCTTTGTTGCGCACATAATCGATCTGATCTTGCATGAAGAATGTGCACACTACCACGAAAATAGAAATAGCAAATTGTGTGGTGATTAACACTTGCCGTAAGCGTTGGCTAGATTTTTTGTTTTTGAAGGCACCTTTCAACGCACTTAGGGTAGGTATTTGAGGTAAATAAAAAGCAGGGTATAAGCCAGAGATAATACCTATGCCGAGAGCAATACCAACCGATCCGTAAAGCAACATCGGATTTCCAAAAAAATCAGGAGTCAGATTTTTGCCTACCAGTGTATTGAACGAGGAAGTACTAAACACTAAAAACACCAAGCCAATAGCCGCCACTAAGGATACTAATGAAAGAAAAATGGATTCAGCTAAAAACGAAAAGACCAATGTGCTTTTGTCTGAACCTAATGCTTTCTTCATCGCAATTTCTGTTGCTCGCTTTACAGATTTGGCCGTAGATAAATTCATGTAATTAATACAGGCCAGTAAAATGATAAATACGCCAATGCTCGTGAATGCATATAAGTACGCCATGTTACCAACGGGTTCGTCTGCCTCCAAATCCGATTTAAAATGTATATCGGCCAGCGGCTGAAGAATGGAAGTATAGGTACCATCTACCTGGTCGCCAAATGATTTAAAGTATTTAGTATAGATGTCAGGAAATTTTTCTGCGAAACGCTGGGGATCGTATCCTTCCGTCATCAGCATATATGTGTATACATCCGGGTTCCAGAATGCTTCTGATTTAACCTGATTTCCCTCCAGCACCCACTCGCGTGTTTTACTCAAACCAGAGAGTAGAAAATCAAATTTCAGGTGTGTATTTTCTGGTAGGTCTTTAATCACCCCCGTTACTTTCCAGAGTTCGTCAACGATGATGAGTGATTTGTCTAGCGGGTCTTTTGTTCCAAAATAACGTGCTGCGGTAGACTCTGTTAGTACTACTGAATTGAGAAGATTTAAACAGGTCTTTTCATCACCTGCAACAAACTCATGGCTGAATACCTGAAAGTATGAAGAGTCTGTACGCACGATATCTTCTTCATAAAAAGACACCTCTTCACCATTATTTTCATACTTCACCAGTACATGATCCCAACTATTGGCACGTGTAAGCGCTACTATTTCGGGAAATTCATTTTCAAGCACTTCGCCCAACTCGCGGCTTGATCGCGCCACACGTACATCAACACCCGTAGCTTTCAAGTGTCCACCTAACCGGTAAATCCGCTCATGGTTTGCATAATGCTGATCATAGGTAAGATCGTGTTGGAGAATTAACAGCAAGATAATACTCACCGCAATTCCTAACGCGAGACCCAGGATGTTAAGGATGGAGAAGAATTTATCTTTAAGAAATACCCTGACGAAGAACTTAAGGTGAGTGAGTAACATGAGGCTATTGTTTGGGGATAGGATGATACCAATTCGCGAAAAGTTGCTTTGGTCAATAACAATGCCGACCTAAAAACTGCATTTGCAATTAACCATGCGGGTGCTAACTAATTAGGAAGATCGATTTTGAACAATTTTGTTCGTATCTAAAGGTCAATGGCGATTTATAAAATAAAAAGGCTAACGCCCACACGAGAACATAAAAAAAGCCATCCGAGATTTACGGATGGCTTTTTTGTGATGAATAGTGACTTGCTTTAGTAAACCAAGCTTTTCTCCAACATAAACTCGGCAATTTGTACGGCATTGGTAGCAGCACCTTTTCGTAGGTTGTCGGCAACTACCCACATATTAAGTGTGTTAGGTTGCGATTCATCTCTGCGCAATCTACCAACGAATACTTCATCCCGATTTTTAGAATTGATCGGCATCGGATAGATATTATTCTTGGGATCATCTTGCACAATTACACCTGGCGTAGCGGCCAACAGGCAGCGTACTTCGCTAATGTTAAAGTCTTCGTGGAACTCGGCATTAACCGCTTCGGAGTGGCCACCAATGGCGGGTATACGTACCGTGGTGGAGGTAATTCCCAATGTTTGATCACCAAAGATTTTACGTGTTTCATTTACCATTTTCATTTCCTCTTTGGTGTAGCCATTATCGAGGAAAGAATCAATATGCGGAAGTGCATTCATATCGATGGGATGTGGATACACTTTGTTACCAGCGATACCTTGACGCTCATCCATCATTTGCTGAACAGCATCTTTACCTGTTCCGGTTACCGATTGGTAGGTAGAAACAACAATGCGCTTTAGTTTATACTTTTCGTGCAGCGGTGCTAAGGCCATTACCATTTGAATGGTCGAGCAATTCGGGTTTGCAATAATGCGGTCGTCTATGGTTAGTTGATGCCCGTTGATTTCGGGAACCACTAACTTCTTGGTCGGATCCATGCGCCAGGCAGATGAGTTATCAATAACGATAGTACCCGCCTCGGCAAATTTAGGAGCCCACGCTAGTGAGGTATCTCCGCCAGCTGAAAAGATGGCAATGTCTGGGGCTAAAGCCACACATTCTTCCATACTCTTAATGGTGTAATGCTTACCCTTAAATTCGATGGATTGTCCAACCGACTTAGGAGAAGCCACGAGATACAAATCTTCAAATGGGAAACCTCTCTCTTCTAAAACCTTGAGAACCTCTTGACCAACCAATCCGGTGGCACCTACTACTGCGAGTTTCATGTGTTAATAATTTGTTTTTTTAATGGACACAAGGAATGCCCATCCATGTCCAGGTTATCATGCCCGTGGGTCTGTTTGGCATGGGCATTTCATTTTTTATTTTTAATTTAAGCTTGCAAAAATAACCTTTTCCCGTTGTGCCAATGAAAAGCCTCATTGAAATATGCAGGGTTTCCATCCTGAAAACGTTTACGGAAATTTTTTTTCTAACGTTTACCCTTCTTTTCGCCTCTCAAGTTTGCCTTTCTCAGGTAATCGATGATTTCTCCGATGGTGATTTTACAAATAACCCACCTTGGTCTGGGCATGATACAAAGTTTGTGGTGCAAGGCGAACAACTCCGACTTCAAGCACCTGCTGTGGCCGATGTCGCTTACTTATCCACACCCAGCCAAGCTATTAATCAAGCCTCGTGGGAGTTTTTTGTGCGGATGAATTTTAATCCATCAAGCACCAATTACGCCCGTGTTTATTTAGTTTCCGATCAGCCCGACCTTTCGGGTTCGCTTAATGGCTATTTCGTGATGCTGGGCAACACGCCCGATGAAGTGAGTTTATATCGCCAAACCGGCAACACCCGAACAAAAATTATTGATGGTGTGGATGGCCGGTTAAATACTTCGCTTGTTCAAGTGAAGGTAAAGGTTACACGCGATGATGAAGGTAACTGGGAATTGTTTTCGGATGTTGGTGTTAGCGGAGCCTATGTATCAGAGGGTTTGGTGAACGATGCAACGCACGGAGCATCGGCTTATATGGGCGTATTTTGTAGTTACACAGCAACACGCTCAACCTCATTTTTCTTTGATGATATTTTCGTAACGGGAGATCCTTTTAAAGATGTTATTCCTCCTGAATTACTTTCCATTGAGACGATTAATTCAACTACACTTTTACTTCACTTCTCCGAATCACTAGCTATCGGTACAGCACAAACACACGAACATTACGGAGTAACCCCGGGCATAGGTAGTCCAACAACGGCAAGCCTACTGGCCGATAGTAAAACAGTGGAGCTAACCTTTGCCAAAGCATTTGCCAACGGAGCGTCTTACCAGCTTCAGGTACAGAAAGTACGCGATTTGGCGGGCAATGAAATCGTACCGCTGAGCAGGCCATTTTTATTTTTTGTGATTGTAAAACCAACGTTTAAAGACATCATTATTTCTGAAATCTTTCCCGATCCAACACCCCAAATTGGTTTGCCAGATGCTGAGTTTGTAGAGCTCTATAATCGAAGTAGTCATCCTTATAATTTAGCGGGATGGAAATTTTCAGATCCTAGTTCGTCTGCTACATTACCAGCGCATATACTTTTACCGGGCGAGTATATAGTGCTTGCTAGTAACGCTGCTGCGCCTCTTTTCGAATCGTATGGAACCGTGATTTCGGCCAGTAATTTTCCAACCTTAAACAACGGAGCAGATGCACTTGTACTAAAGGATACGGAAGGTGTAACCATTGATTCGGTTTACTATACGGATAGCTGGTACAACGATTCGGATAAGCGACAAGGTGGATGGACACTTGAGTTGATTGATCCGGAAAATGTATGTAGTGAAAGTGCTAACTGGACAAGCTCAGAAGACCCCAGCGGAGGTACTCCGGGAAGAAAAAATTCCGTGTTCGCCAATAAACCAGATTTAACAGGGCCTGAATTGGTCTCGGCTATTCCCGAAGAATCAACCACGCTGCTCCTCACTTTCAATGAAAAGCTAGCGAATCAACTACCAGAAAAAACAGGCTTTCAAATTACTCCGGAAGTGATCGTAACTAATGTCGATTTTGGTGATGCCTCATTAACATCATTGGTGTTAACGCTCGATCGAGACTTACACACGGGCGTGGTTTATCGCATGGTTGTTAATCAAGTGTATGATTGTGCCGGTAATGAAATTCAACAACAAGCTAATCAGCTAACCTTTGGACTATCG
>CAYNKN010000125.1:6137-8651 GCA_964397805.1 uncultured Chryseolinea sp.
CTGCCGAACCGCTTGATGTAGTAGTTAATGAAATACTATTTAACCCTTGGCCTACTGGTGTTGACTTTGTGGAGATCGTGAATGCGTCTTCTAAATTTATTAACCTGCGCGATTGGTACATTTCAAATTTTGAGGATGGTGTAGTGAAAAATCCAAGACGGATATCTACCACCGGGTTGCTGCTTGAGCCCGGAGCATATAGGGTGTTTACAACAAATGGATCTATTCTAAAAGCGCATTACCCTCAAACTAAAGAAGATAAAATTAATATTGTAACCCTCCCGGCCTTTAACGATAATGACGGCACGGTTGCCTTGTTGGATGATCAACTAAGTGTTATCGATGTGTTTGTCTATAATCGAAATATGCATTCGGTATTACTTCGCGATAAAGAAGGTGTTTCACTGGAGCGTGTCAGTATGCATCAGCCTACACAAAATGAACACAATTGGCGATCAGCCAGTACGGTTGCAGGATATGCAACACCGGGCTTTCGTAATTCAACAACTCCATTAGAATCATCGTTGTCAACAGGCAATGTTTATGTTGACCCCGAGGTTTTTGTTCCTATTATCGGTCAGCCAAACTTTACACAAATTCATTACACATTCGATCAAGGCGGATACATTGGTAACGTCATGGTGTTTGATCCGCAAGGCAGAAAAATAAAACAACTGGCAAACAATGCTCTGTTAGGAACGGACGGTTTTTTTCGATGGGATGGCGATACCGATGAAGGCACGAAAGCACGCGTTGGCTATTATATGCTGGTTGTTGAAGTTTTCAATACAGAAGGAGTTGTTAAAACCTATCGAAAGCGTGTAGTTATTGCAGCAAATTTTTAAAAGGAAAGTGACAATGCGTGTTACTTAAATTTTATTTCGTCTGTTGTTTTACGGAGGTAGTGCATGTTTTTATCAACTATTTTTTTACAGAAATAATGAACTCCTTTTATGGGGGTAGCCACTCCGTTGAGCTTACTCAGCATTTACTCAAAATACCAAAAGCCTATTTTTTAAATACGCAAGTTTAACAACTAGCTAATCTTTATAAATAAAGGTTTTGCCTTCACCCTTCTTGTTGATGTAGCCCCTGTACATACCCTCGGTGCAAAACTTCATGGCAATATTACCTTGTCGGTCTAACGCTACAAGTCCTCCATCGCCACCAAGTTTGGGTAGTTTTTTCATCACTACTTCTTCTGATGCCTCCTCTAAACTTAATCCGCCATACTCCATCATTGCGGCAATGTCGCGCGCTACACCTAATCGAATAAAGTATTCGCCCCATCCGGTTGCCGATACTCCGCAGGTTAAGTTATCTGCATAGGTACCCGCGCCAATAATGGGTGCATCTCCAACGCGTCCGTATTTCTTATTATTCATGCCACCGGTAGATGTGCCTGCAGCAATGTTTCCAAATTGATCTAACGCTACACAACCCACTGTTCCAAACTTTCTATCTTTTATAAAGGGGTCATAGAGGTATGCTTCTTTTCCAACTTCTTTTTCTTTTAATCGCATGAGTTGTTTGTAGCGTGTTGAATCGAAGAAGTAAGATGGGTCTACCATTTCCAGCCCCTGCTCTTCAGCAAAAATTTCGGCACCCTTACCAATAAGCATAACGTGTTCTGACTTTGTCATCACAACATGTGCAGCTTCTATAGGATTTTTTATGGTAGTAACTCCGGCAACCGCACCTGCCATTAAATTACTGCCATCCATAATAGAAGCATCGAGTTCATTCTTCCCTTCGTTGGTAAACACGGCACCCCTACCCGCATTAAATAAGGGCGATTCTTCCATTACCTTAATGGCCGCCATAACAGCTGTTAAACTTGTACCTCCACGTTCTAAAACCGAATACCCACTATCGAGCGCTTCTTGTAGCTTATCATGGTATGCTTTCTCTCGTTCGGGAGTCATATTTTCTCGCTTAATGGTTCCAGCACCTCCATGTATAACTAGTGTAATTGGACCTATTGATTGGGAAGCAGTTGATTGCTTGGAGTCCTGATCAGGTGTACAGCTTAGGCTTAAGGCAAGAATGATAAGTAGGAAGTAGTTCTTCATAAAATACGTTTTTGAGGTCCGAAATATAGGTAAATCTGGTCAGAACAGGGGTTGTGGAATTAATTGACTAATATTTTTTGTTTTCGTGGCCGAGCGCATAATTTTGCGCATCTTTTACTAAACGGTGATCCACTATGGCGAAGACAAAAAAGACCAATACCAAACCAGCCAAGAAGGCCCCGACTAAAGCAAAGCCAAGCACAAAAGCAAAGGTGGCTAAGAAGGCTGCTCCTGCTAAAAAAGCTCCAGCCAAAAAAGTGGTTGCTAAGAAAGTAGCACCAAAAAAAGCGGTGGCACCAAAAAAGGTAGTCGCTAAAAAGTCTGCTCCTAAAAAAGCTGCTCCCGTTAAAAAAGCACCTGCCAAAAAAGTTGTCGCTAAGAAAGTTGTTGCTCCAAAAAAGGAAGTCGAGCCTAAAAAAATTCAGAAGCCAACGCCCAAAGC
>CAYNKN010000126.1:0-8536 GCA_964397805.1 uncultured Chryseolinea sp.
GTCGTGTTATTGAAGAAAATAAAAATCTGGTTGAAGAAGCCACACGCATTAAGGTTAATACGCTTGACATTATTCGAAATCTCCATTTGTTAGACTTAGGAATTCGTGGCTATGGATTAGTACAAAACTCTCAATTAATTATTGAGCCTATTGCTTTAGTAGCGGCTAATAAGGACGAAATATTTGTGAATCTGCGACAAGCATTAGCCCATCAAAATTTCCCGTTAGGTGGCTTGGACGCGCTGAGCGATTCGATAAATGCTTACTTTGATTACATCGTTTATTTAAAAGAGTTGGTTGATAGCAATCAACACGAACGTTTTGTTAATCTAATAGATCAAGATCGCGGCTATGCCATTTGGTTGGTTTATAAAGATTTTTCAAGAGAGGTTAATGGTTTTGAGGATGCAATTTCTGAGCGTGCTCAAGCGCGTTATGAAGTGGCATTAGTTCGAAGTAATTGGTTTCAGGTCATGTTGTTTTTACTCATTATGCCAACGTTAACATACACAGCCTTTCGAACACGCAAGACAATAAAAATCTCGAAAGAATTACAGGTTTTGGAGAAAGAGAAAAACCAACTTTTAGCTAATCAAAATGAATTGCTGGAATTTAAGGTCATTGAACGAACCAATGAAATTCAAGTGCAAAACGAGGAGATATCTGCGCAGAATGAAGAGATCGTTTCGCACAACGAACAACTGCTGTTACAACAAGATAAAATTGAAGAGCAACGCAGCGAATTAGCCCGACAGAATGAACACTTGAGGGAAGCGAAGAAAATGATTGAGGCACAGCATGACATTATTCAAAAAAAGAATTTAGAATTATCAGATGAAGTAGATCGCCAAACAAAGGATTTGAAGTTAGCGAATACCGAGTTGATACAACAAAACAGCAGACTCGAACACTTTGGTTACATTATATCGCACAACTTGCGCGGCCCAATGGCTCGGTTAATCGGATTAGCGGCTATACTTAAGTATCCACAAGATGAATCAGATCGAACCAACATTATTAGTTTAATGGTTAAATCGGTTAGTGAGTTCGATCAGGTAATTAAACCTAAGTATGATTTTGGCAATTCAACGCCTCGATACAGCCGTACTATCACCTATTAATCTGAATACCATAGTGGAGAAAGTAAAAGTGATATTGGAAGCGGAGATTAATGAAACAGACGCTGTTATTCACAAAACCTTCGATCCGGATTTTATGTTTTTATCGCTGTCTCCGTATGTCGAAAGCATTGTATTGAATTTATTAAGTAACGCCATTAAGTATCGACATCCCGAACGTGCAGTACAAATTACTATAAAGGCCACGCACGAAGATGCGTATGTACGCATTGATGTTACAGATAACGGATTAGGTATGGATGTAACGCAGCACAAAGAAAATATTTTCAACCTCTACAAGCGCTTTCATTTTCACGTGGAAGGAAAGGGACTTGGTTTGTACTTAGTACGAACACAAGTGGAGGCATTGGGTGGGCGCATTGAAGTAATGGAAAATGTAACTGGCGGACTGACGTTTACCTTTTGGTTAAAACGATAAGCTTATTTTGTAGGTGCTGCCACTGCGGGTTTGAACGACCACAATACGGCTTCTAGTTCGCGCATAATTTCACGTTTATTTTTGCCCGGTGCATAGGTAAAGCCTTCAATGTAATAGAGATTTCCTTGCACTTCATCAACAATAGCATAACCTAAAAACGGACCACCCATACTGTAATTATTTGTTCGCCAAAGTCCGCGTACTTCCATAGCAAACTTGTTATTTACCTTCGTTTGTTTGGCGATAACTTTAGCATTTTCACGTTCCGTAATTACATAGCTATCTGGATTTTCCGGATCCTCAAATAAAAATTGTGCAGCTACTTCATCGCGCCAAGCAATAATACTGTCAGGTAATAATTGATACTCGCTTTCGTAAGGTTTGTGTGTCACAAAAATATCTTTATCCATGTTTGCATCCATTTGACGAAGCCAAGTAAAATTGGGTTGTGATTCAGCCAGCTGATACCCTATGGGTACACGCATATCCATGTTTTGTTGGGTTTTCAAAAAGCTAGAAAGTCCTTTTGTGGATGATGACTTGAGTAAGGCTGCTGCCACTCGATCGCGCTCCAGTGTATTGAAGTATTCAATGATATTCTTGCCGTGTTTGTCTAAATGACGGATCAGATTTTCTTCTGTATCGCCAAATAAATACATTACTTCCTGACCACGGGCATACTCATCTTTTATGGTCGATATATAAAAGCTGGTATCGCGTTTTATTTTTTCGAGTGTTTCGGGTGCGATTCCATCACGCAGTACGCGTGAGCCACTGGTGGTCTTATCTAAAGTAAATACATACACCAGGTTCCGAACTTGTGTTAACAATCGAAGACTTCTATTGGGATGTACCCACGCTACATTAAACATGGCCTCTTGCTGAGGTAAACCGGGCACATCGGCACGAAATATTCTACGAACAGAAGAGCCTAGCGGGCCATTCCATTGAGTAGAATCCATAATCAAAACTAAATCGCCTGCTTTACCTGAAGCTCTGGGTAAATAGCTTTTGTCCTTTTCTTTCTTTGATTTTTTATCGGATTCGTTAGCGCAAGAAAAAAATAATGTAGCTAAAAGTATAATCGCGAGAACTCTGTACATAATCTAATTTTTAGGTTCTATAATGATGAAACAACAAAACAGTCACAATAGATAAAAACTATTTCTGCTGTTACAGGCGATTGCTTTATATACCGATTACCAGTTTTTGTCCGGGTTGAATTTTGGTATTGTTTAAGTTATTTAAGTCTTTAAGCCGTTCGATAGTAAGACCTTCAAATTTTCGGGAGATATCCCATAAAGTATCTCCGGGCTGAACCGTATATGTTTTTGAATCTGGGACAGGTACCGGTATCGTTGTTTTTGGTGCGGTTGCAGAAGCGAGCACAGCCGTGGCGTTTCCAACCGAACCTTTTTTCCAAATGTTTAACCGCTGACCAATGTGAATGGTATTACTTCTCAGGTTATTCCATTTTTTAAGTTCAGCAACGGTAACTCCATGACGAATAGCAATAGCGCCTAATACATCGCCACTTTTTACTTTATAAACAACTTGGTCGCGACCATAGGTACTTCCTTCGGTGTTTCGAGCTAATAGTTCGAGTTCTTTCTTGCCTACTTTCGAAGCTGAGTCAAGTATCGCCAAGCGGTTTAACTCAAATTGAGATTTTGCTTCTAGCGGTATATGCAATGTGAATGAGCGATTGTTCTGAGGTACAGCATTGCGAAGAATGGCCGGGTTAAGCCGCTGGATATCCTCTAAACAAATACCTGAAAGACTGGCAAAAGTTTCTAAATGCAAGAAACTTTTGATTTGCACAGTGTCATGCGCAGGCAACATTTCGATTCCTTCATCAATAAAATTATGTTGATCAAGGTAGTTCATGGTGTAGGTTATGGCTACAAATTGCGGTACGTACGATCGGGTTTCGCGCGGAAGGTGAGGGTAAATTTGCCAAAACGTTTTTTGATATCCCGATTTACGAATGGCACGCTTTACATTACCTGGCCCGGTATTATAAGCCGCTAATGCAAGCTCCCAATCATTAAACATGCGGTGTAAATCGCGTAAGTAGCGGCATGCAGCATCGGTTGATTTTTCAACGTCCATGCGTTCATCGATGTACCAATCGTTATTTAGTCCATACATTTTTCCGGTAGCCGACATGAACTGCCATAGGCCAACGGCACGAGCACGCGAAATAGCTTTTGGATTGAGCCCTGACTCAATAATGGCGAGATACTTTAATTCATCTGGTAAGCCATAGCGCGCTAAGGCTTTCTCGAAAATAGGGAAGTACAGGTTTTGTCTCCGCATCATCATCCGCGTATACTCCCGATCTTTTACCGTAAAGTAATTAATGAAGGCATGAATACGATCGTTGTAAGCCAATGGTATTTTTTGTTCGATGCAAGCCAACCGATCGCGGAATAGTGCCGGATTATCATTGCCCGGAATATACTCCAGATGACTGGGCAGCGCGTAGTAAATAAAGTCGGTGGTATCTTCTTTAAAAAGCATTTCCTCCTCGGCAGCAGCTACTTCAAGCGAATCGACCACCAGCGAATCGGGCTGAATTTGGCTGATGGCTGAAGTTGAAAAAATTGCCATGAAAAGAATTAAAAAAATGTACTTGCTCATGGTTTTATTGTCATTAGTGAATCAGAAAATTGTAACAGCTTAGATTCCTCAAAATCATCAGCAATTATTTGTAAACCAATCGGCAATCCGGCTTTGTCTTTTCCGCATGGAATGGCAATAGCTGGTACGCCAACAACATTAGCCTGAACGGAGAAAAGATCGGCCAAGTACATGGCTAATGGGTTATCTGAATTTTCTCCTAATTTAAAGGCCGTTGTAGGTGTTATGGGCATGATAATAAAATCGTACTGTGCCAATAGCGCCTTTGTTTTATCGCGTATAATACGCCTCACTTTTTGTGCTTTGGTATAGTAGGCATCGTAATAACTGGCGCTAAGTACAAAAGTGCCCAGTACAATTCTGCGTTGTACTTCTTTACCAAAACCTTCTGACCGGCTTTTTTTATAAAGCGAATCCAGATCAGTAGCTTGTTCACTGCGATGTCCATAACGAACACCATCGTAACGCGACAAGTTCGAGCTGGCCTCGGCAGTAGCCAAAATATAGTAGGTCGGTAACACATATTCCATTAAAGGAAAGTCGATTACCGATACGGTATGACCCGCTGATTTTATCTTCTCTATTATTGAAACTATACTTTCTTTGATTTCAGGTTGAAGACCTTCGGACTCATCAATCTCGCGGACGTAGCCAATCGTGTATTTTTTAGTTGATGGATCAGCTAATGCTTGCGGATAGGAGGGCACTTCATTTTGTGATACGGTGCTATCCATATCATCGGGTCCGGCAATTACTTCCAGTACCAGCGCGACATCTTCTACACACTTTCCAAAAATACCTATGCAATCAAAAGAAGAAGCATAAGCAGCCAATCCATAGCGAGAAATGCGGGAATAAGTTGGTTTAAGACCCACCACTCCGCAAAAAGCAGCAGGCTGACGCACCGATCCGCCTGTATCGGAACCTAATGAAACCTGACACATATCGGCTTGTACAGCCACTGCGGATCCTCCGGAAGATCCTCCGGGAACGCGTGTATTATCGGCATCATTTAAAACAGAACCAAAAGCAGAACTTTCGTTAGATGAACCCATAGCGAATTCATCACAATTTTGTCTGCCAATAATTATAGCGTCTTCATCTAAGAGGCGCTGTACGGCTGTTGCATTAAATTGAGAGATGAAACCATCCAGCATGCGGCTGCTGGCTTGTAGCGGATGATCTTTATATGCGAGCACATCTTTAAGGCCAACAACAAGTCCGGCTAGTTTGCCCGCTTTACCCGCTTTTAGTTTGGAATCAATGGTCACTGCACGCGCAAGAGCCTCATCTTCATACACCGATAAAAATGCATTGAGATGAGGCTTTTTGCGAATGTTTCCTAAGTAATGGAGGACAAGTTGTTTGCACGAAAGCGTACCTTGCTGTAGATCGTTTTGAATCTCACGAAATGTAGCGTAAGGCGAAGACACGTATTAATCTTCTAGTTTGGCCGAATTGCCGGCTTCTTCTACCTCTTTCTTCACATCCTTTACGGAATCTTTAAATTCACGTACTCCCTTTCCGAGGCCTTTCATGAATTCAGGAATTTTTTTAGCTCCAAAAAATACCAGCACGAAAATACCAATGAGTAGAATCTCCTGGAAACCAACTCCTTGTAAAAACAAAAATGTAGCGTTCATGGCCTTAAATTTTAACGTAATAACAAAAGTAGACTAAAAATAGATAGAGTCAAATGAATACCGGAGTGATGTTGCTAGTGGTGGAGGAGCCACCGCTAACGGCTTTTAACGATGTTGCTGCGGTTATAAATTACGCAACCACGCTTGGGGATCGAGGGCGGTGGTATTTTTTCGAATTTGAAAGCGGAGTTCTGAAATACCTTCTGCGTTCGAGAGCACTTTGCCGATCTCTTGGTTGATCCCCACCTTTTGACCGCTTTTTACAGACACATCTTTTAAGCCCGTATAAACCGTGTAGTATTCTCCGTGATTGATAATAACAGTAGTGCCGAAAGTCGGAATGAAGGCTACTTTACGCACTTCACCCGAGAAGATACATTTTACTTTTTCGTTTTCTTTGGTTTGGATATTTACCCCATCGTTTTGAATAACAATTCCTTTTAACACCGGATGGTTTTGTCGCCCAAATTTTTGAGAAATAAATCCGGCAGCAGGCCACGGAAATTTGCTTCTATTTTCTTCAAACGAATTGGAGAGAGCCACCGCATCGCCTGATTTTCCGCGTGCCGCGCGTGCCATTTCTTCGCGCAAAATTTCATCAATTAATTTATCAAGTCGGGTAATAGCTTTTTTAGTTTCCGCTAAATCTTTCTTCAGATTTTTCTCCTCTTTTTCCAGTGCTTTTACTACGGTACTTTGTTTTTGTTTGAGTCCGGTAAGGTTTTCGTTTTCTTTAAGTTGTTCGGCCAGCAATGAATTTTTTTCTTCTCTGCGTACTTCTATTTCTTTTACTTGTCCAGAAAGTTCTTCTTGTACTTTTACAATTTGCTCAGCTTGCAATTTTCTGGTTTCTGCATATTGATCCATGTACCGCATACGCATAATGAGTTGATCAAATGATTGTGCCGAAAATAAAAAGGTAAGCCGGGTAGTACTGTTGTTGGCTTTTTGAGCTGCAAAAAGCATGGAGGCATATTCTTTTTTAAGAATACCTAAGTCTTCTTCTAAAGCTAAAATGATGTCGTTGTTTTCATAGATTTCCTTATCTAATAATCCAACTTCACTTTTAATAGATTGGATAAGGCTTTCTTGTTGGCGGATGCGTTGGTTGAGTGCATTGAGTTCACCCAAGGTATTTTTTTTCTGTGTAGAGGTTTCTTGAATAATCTTTTCTACCTCTTTAATTTTCTCGAGTTGTTGTTGTTTTTCTTTTTGTAATTGATTTTTATTCTTCTGAGCAGTAGCCGAGAAAAAGAAAAAATTAAATAGTAGAAAGAAATAAATGACGTTACCTGCGCGCATACCGCTTGGGAATATTAAACGGAAACTTGAGTTCTTTATCGCCAACTTCAGCTTTATTGTATTCAAAAATAATAGCCGTATTCAATAAGCCTGCTAGTGTTTTATAGTATAAGTTAATGGCACCGTTATACGGAAATATTTTGTTACCAACAGGTTGAAAATTGGAATAGGTAAAAGTAAGGTTGTTGTCGGAGTCACTTTCGCGCATATCAATTTTTTCGACTTTGTTGCTTGCCGCATTAACAAAGTTAACTACACTCACCGAGTTAGCTTGTTGTTTTAACAAAAAGAAGGAAGCCTCTTGTGAAACCTCATCAGCATTGGTACGAGGAACTACTAAGTTACCCAGCATGGCATCTTGAATTACCTGATAATTTATTTCGAAATTATACCGCTTAGAAAGTTCAGCATATTCAAATACATAGTATTCTTTATCAACAGTGCTAACAATGGTAATCGAATCTTTATTAATTAAGGCTTTGCCGCCTTGCACACCAATCACAGTAAAATTCATCCAGATGACGCTGTCTTTGCGCATACGAATAGTTGCTTTTACATCGCGTTCTTTGTTACCATCGCGCAGAATCATTCTCGCCTTACCCTGAAAGTATTCAAAGTCAATTTCATCAATAACAAGCGAAGCGGTGGGTGAGCTTGTTAGCGGAGGGGCTATAGCAGGAGTAACAATTTTTTTGCTACAGGCCATAGATGCTATAGCGAGGCACACAATGCAAAGCCTGATGGAAAGCTTACTCATAGATTTTTCGGTTCGTAATTTTTTTATGTAGGGTTTCACTATTTGCATTAAGTCCATGGGCTTTTTCCCATTGTTGCACGGCTAAATCTACTTCGCCTAATTGAAAAAGTATATCACCATAGTGTTCGAGATGAGTAGCGTTAGCTTTTCCGCTGTTAATGGCTCGCTCAATTACCTTTTTGGCTTCCTTATATTTTTGACGCATGTACAATACCCATGCATGCGTATCTAAAAAAGTGGGGTTGTCTGGATTATTTTTGATTAACAAGGCTGACATCTTCTCGGCTTTCTCCAAGTTAGCTTTTCGTAGCGAAAGAAAATAACTGTAATTGTTTAAAACAATGCTATTGTTGGGGTTGGCCGCCAAGGCGTCATCAAATGCTTTATCTGATTTTTCGTACTCTTTTGTGGCGTGGTAGGCATCGCCTAACATAGCGTTAATTTCATTAATCATGTTTTGATTAGTTCCTGCCAATCGCTTGGCTTGCTCTAACGAAGCAATGGCTTCTCGATATTGTCTTTTTCGTAAGAGCGCAAATCCGTTAAAATAGTGAAGGGCCGTTTGATTGGGATACATTTCGAGTGCTTGATCGGCATGATCGATCACCAGATCAAATTGTTCGAGCTGGGTTTC
>CAYNKN010000127.1:0-8469 GCA_964397805.1 uncultured Chryseolinea sp.
CTGATTTAAAGTTATCGACTAACTCCATTTCTAAAATAGAGCGCTTGCGAATACGTTCTGGAACCGATAGACCTAACCAGTTGGCTACTTTGGTTAAGCTTGTGCCTTGTAGTAGTACGGAGGTAAGGGTAATAAAAAATACCACATGGAAAATCATACTTGCTTGCGACACGCCTCCCAACAACGGGTAGGTAGCGAGTACAATCGGTACGGCTCCGCGCAATCCTACCCACGAAATAAAGAGTTTATCACGAAAGGGTATATTAAAAAATGCTAGACTGGTGAATACACCAAATGGTCTGGCTACTACCATTAAAAAGATAGCCAGTAAAATTCCGGTACCCATAACTGGAAGAACCTGACTCGGGAAAACCAATAGCCCTAGCGTTAGGAACATCACAATTTGCATCAACCACGCAATACCATCATAAAAATGTAGTAAGCTTTTCTTATGCATGAAATTGGAATTCCCTAAGACTAACGCGCTAATATAAATGGCTAAGAATCCATTGCCACCAATAAAATCGGTCAGCGAGAAAGTAAAGAGTACTAAACCAGTAACGAGTACGGGGTACAGCCCATCTACTTCCAAATTAATTTTATTAACAAAAAAGGTCATGAGTTTGCCCATGAAAAACCCTAAACCCGCACCGATTACCATTTGCTGAAAGAAAAATGGAATAAGGGTTAAGTAGTGCTGATCTTGATTTTTGTAAATAGTTACCAAGCTAATGGTGAGTACATAGGCCATCGGGTCGTTACTTCCACTTTCGAACTCCAGTATAGGGCGAATGTTGCGTTTCAAACCAACACTCTTACTGCGTAAAATAGAGAATACTGCGGCTGCATCAGTAGACGATACAATAGAACCTAAAAGCATCGCCTCGATGATTGTAAAGTCGGCCACCCAAAAAGCAAACAAACCTACAGATGTAGCAGTTAATAAAACACCTACCGTAGAAAGCATAATTCCTTCGCGCAACACTGGGCGAATACTTTCCCACTTGGTGTCAAGACCTCCAGAAAATAAGATAAAGTTTAAGGCAACCATACCAATGAACTGAGTAAGCTTGGGTTCATTAAATTGAATCCCACCTGGGCCGTCAGATCCGGCCAGCATACCAATTACTAAAAACATGAGTAGGGCAGGTACACCCAACCGATAGGAGGTTTTACTGGCAATAATACTTAGGATAAGTAAAATTGAACTAAGCAGTAAAATGTTTTCGGCTGTAAGTAACATGCAGCAAATTTTTTATTGATAAATGTACAACGCATTTATTTCATGCCCATAGTTGAATAACGGTTTGGTAGATTTATTTTTAAGGATATGCTTCATCTTTAGCGAATTCATGTAAACGAAAATGATGAATGGGGTATTGTTCATTCGAATGAACAGGTTATATGCACGATGAAGTTGTTACGAGTAGGGCGACAAGTTTGATTACACTATATTTCAAAACCAAAGTTGCTTAGCGTGGTTTTTATAATGAATAATTTTAAAGTGTATTCATCATAACACGGTTATATGAAGGTATTACTTGCCCCCGATAAATTTAAAGGTACCCTCAGCGCCATGCAGGTATGCGAAGCTATCGAAGAAGTATTTATCCAAAATTTTCCACAAGCAGTAATACAAAAAGTTCCTATGGCCGATGGTGGCGATGGTACTGCAGACAGGTTAACGATGCTCACAAATGGAAAGCGCATAACGGTTTCGGTAAACGATCCGTTGTTCCGATCGATACAAGCAACGTATGGTATAGCTGCTGATGGCCAAACAGCCTTTATTGAAATGGCTAGTGCTTCTGGATTAATATTACTTCAGGATTACGAGCGTAATCCTTTAGAGACAACAACCATCGGAACCGGACAACTTATTGTTGATGCACTTGCGCGTGGCGTAACGAGCATTGTTTTGGGTATTGGTGGCAGTGCTACCAGTGATGCCGGTATGGGCATGGCAGAAGCATTGGGGGCACGCTTTTATACCGAGGCTGGCGAATTGTTAAAACCTATCGGAAAAAACCTTTCGTCCATTCATTTTATTGATATTTCTCAGCTACATCCCGCACTTAAAAATGTTTCATTTACGGTGCTGTGCGATGTAACCAATCCGTTATTTGGAGGGCAGGGTGCTGCTCACGTATTTGCACCTCAAAAAGGTGCTACTACCGATATGGTAAAAACACTAGACGAGGGACTTCAGCATTTTGCTTCAGTGGTTAAAAATCAACTGCATCAAGATATAAATTTTGCTGGAGCAGGAGCCGGAGGTGGTATGGCAGCGGGCGCTAAAACTTTTCTACCAGCTACTTTTCAATCGGGCATTGAGTTTATTATGGAGTATTTAGGTGTTGAAGAACTTGTTAATGATTGTGATATAGTAATTACTGGAGAGGGTAAGGTAGACGAACAAACTTTATCCGGAAAAGTAGTAAAGGGTATTTCTGCATTGGCTATTAAACACCATAAGCCGCTATATATCGTGGCCGGTAAAAACGAATTACCAGAAGATCAACTCAGGGAGTTAGGTGTAAAATCGGTGATTACATTGGTGGATGAAAACACAATTGAATCAACCGCATTTATTAACACCTATGCGTTACTTCAACAGCGGGTTCAAGAGCAGATTATTCCAATTCTGAATGGCCATAAATGATCATCATCTTTCCCCTTTTACTTTCACCCGGTTCCCATTAACTTTGTGCCCCACCCTAAACAGGGTGGTTTGTTTCAATTGTTTTAAAATCAACGCATTATGTTCGATAGTTTAAGTCTGAAGCTGGAAAAAGCCTTTCAAACCTTAAAAGGTCAAGGCCGGATATCGGAAATTAATATTGCTACTACCGTTAAAGAAATCCGCAAGGCATTAATCGATGCTGACGTAAACTATAAGGTAGCCAAAGAAGTAACAGACGAAATTAAGGATAAAGCGTTGGGGCAAAATGTACTCACAGCTATTTCGCCCGGGCAGTTACTGGTTAAAATTACCAACGATGAGCTTACCTCGTTAATGGGTGGCCAAAGTGAAGATATTTCGATAGAAGGTAATCCAGCAGTTATTCTTATTGCTGGTTTGCAAGGTTCAGGTAAAACTACCTTTTCGGGTAAGTTGGCCAATTACTTAAAGAAGCAAGGCCGATCGGTACTCTTAACCGCCTGCGATATTTATCGTCCGGCTGCTATCGATCAACTAAAAGTATTAGGCGAGCAAGTAGGGGTAGAGGTATATGCCGAACCCGAGAATAAAGACGCATTGAAAATTGCCAAAGCGGCCATTGAACATGCTAAGAAAAATAATCATCGCGTAGTTATTGTCGATACCGCTGGTCGCTTGGCAGTAGATGAGGCCATGATGGAGGAAATCACCCGGTTAAAGCAAGCACTTAATCCATCGGAGACGCTGTTTGTGGTAGATTCCATGACAGGTCAAGATGCGGTGAATACGGCCAAAACGTTTAACGACCGCCTTAATTTTGATGGTGTAGTCCTCACCAAATTAGATGGCGATACACGAGGTGGTGCTGCGCTATCTATTCGCAGAGTGGTTGATAAACCTATAAAGTTTATGAGTTTGGGCGAAAAGATGGAAGCCATCGATCGCTTTTATCCCGACCGTATGGCAAGCCGGATTCTGGGAATGGGTGATGTGGTTTCGTTAGTAGAAAAAGCACAAGAAGCATTTGACGAAGAAGAGGCTGCCCGACTCAACAAGAAAATTCGCAAAAACCAATTTGACTTCAACGACTTCCTTTCGCAATTGGAGCAAGTTAAGAAGATGGGTAATATGAAAGACCTGTTGGGAATGATCCCCGGCATGGGCAAAGCACTTAATGGGGTTGATATTAGTGACGATTCATTTAAGCCGGTAGAATCCATTATTCGTTCGATGACTCCTCAGGAACGCGAGAATCCCGATGTTATTAATGGCAGCAGGAAAGCACGCATTGCGAAGGGAAGTGGTCGCAATATTCAAGAGGTAAACCAGCTTCTGAAACAGTTTGGCGATATGCGCAAAATGATGAAGACCATGAATAAAATGGGTGGAAGTAAGCGAGCCTTGTCTGCCTTAAATCCGTTTGGTCGATGACCTATCAACTTAACCGAGTAGGTTGAATGATAGATTGGGTAATACCCTTCCCCGTTAAGCCACTATGCTACAATAACTTTAGAATACTATATGAACAAATTAAGTTGGATCGGCCTGTGGCTGATTACCCTACCGTTAGCGGCACAAGAAATCCGTATTGATAATGTTGACATTCGAGGTAAAGATCATTTCAATTTCGATAAGCAAAATAGCTTTAAGTTCACCTACAAAGAAAGATCATCCGATCGCACAAAATCCATCTTCAAAAAAATTGATTTCGATACCTTACTTCATATACAGAATACAGAAGTAGTTACACTAAATGGTCAGTTTAGAATTGTAGCTGCGGGAAACAATGCCGCCTATACCGCTACTGTTTTTGCCTCTAAGCAAACTGGTGAAATGCGCCTTGGTTTTATCGACTCAGCACATCAGCAAACATTAATACCGATTTCGACTTATACTCCCTATACCAAGCGAACAAAAGTGGAAATAGTGCCATCACATCAATCAGATGCATTTTACTTAGTGTATTCCCACGATAAAATGAATTGGGAAGTGCAATATCTTTTAACAAATGGAAATGTAGTATGGCGAAAAATGATATTTGGTGGAGAGGATAAAATTACTTTCTCAAATCCGTTTTTAGTCGATAAAGGATTATCCATTATCAACTCCACTCATCCGGATACACGAAAGACAACACATACGTGGATGGTGCTTGATGAAAATACCGGCAACATACTTACTTCATCACCCCTGCAATTACCTTCCGAAAAGATCAAGATTGATCATGTATTCGAAGAAGACACGGCCATGTTTATTACAGGCCGGAAGTTTGTTCAGGAAAAGCCTAACGATAAGAAGAATGGCCTGCCCTTCATGAAAGTAATTAAAGTTTCTAGTGAGCAACCTGCAGATATGCCTATATCATCAGCCATGGCTTTTGTAAAATGTTGGTGGATGGGTATGCCTCACGATAGCGAAGGTAACATCTACATGGTAGGCGAATCATTTCGAAGCGATTCGTACGGTACTTATTTTGCACGTGGGTTGGCCACTAGTATTTTTACATTAGGTTTAGTCGGTGTAACGTGGGCGAATCTTTACTTTACCGATATAGTTATTCTTCCTATTCAAAGCCAAGAACCTCCTCAATTGTTGAAACTAAAAGAGCGTAAAGTTCAAGTTGGAATCCATTTGCAGCCGTATGAGTTTGCCAAACATGCCGCTCAAAGTGGCGAAGTTCGTTACTTTGGCAACGACCGTAAAGGAGGCATTTACGTGTTAGACGGAACATTTATAAAGCGTGTCGATTTGGCCACCCAACAAATTCAGGTGCTGGGACAAATTCCAAAAACTGATTATCGGGTAACCTTCTTTTCATCAGCGAATTATCTGCTGTTTTTCAAACAGCATAATGCCTACAATCAAGTCCATTTCAGTTTATTCAGTTTAGTGAAGCCATAGAATTTTTCAGAATTCAGTATAATTTATCCAGAGAATCAAACCAAACAGCTTAGAATCTCGTTACTAAAGAAGTTTACAGGTAAATATCGTAAAGTGCCCCGCTTTGTCGGGGCATTTTATTGTAGCCTATAACCACAACCATTATTAACAAAACCTTAACACTATGAAACGAATTGCCTTTTTAATGGTAGCTTTTGTCGCTACACTTTTACCCACATTTGCACAAGAAAAAGCCTCCAGCCCAAAAGCTACTGCCGAAGGAAAAATTGGTGCTGCTAAAGTTACTATTGTTTATTTTCAACCTGCTGCGCGTGGTCGCAAAATTATGGGTGAACTCGTTCCTTTCGGAGAAGTTTGGCGCACAGGTGCCAATGACGCAACCACAATTGAGTTTGATAAGCCAGTTAAAATTGAAGGTAAAGATTTACCAGCCGGCAAATACTCACTCTTTACCATACCCGGTGAAAACGAATGGACCATTATTTTTAACAAGGAGCACAAGCAATGGGGTGCTTATAGCTATAAAGAAAAAGATGATGCACTTCGTGTAAAAGTAAAATCAGGCAAGACAGCCAATTTTGTTGAATTGTTTACCATTGCTGTCGATAAGGACGCAGTAAAACTATCATGGGAGAACACTACAACATCCTTTAAAGTGAAAGGATAATTACCTCCTAAAATTAAATTAAAGCCCTGCCTTGGTGGGGCTTTTTTATTTTCAGCATATTGGAGACAGATTCAACATACCATGCATACCTTAGGCCGTTACGATCGCGTAGATTTGCCCGAATTGGGTTTAGAGAATATTCACGCAAAAATTGATACTGGAGCCTACACTTCCAGTTTACATTGTTATTCTGCCGAAGTAGTTAACGGAAACTTGGAGTTTATTTTATTGGATGAAGAACACCCGGAGTTTACCGGACTGAAATTTTCCTTTGCTACCTTCGATATACGTAATATTAAAAACTCGTTTGGCGAAGTAGAATGCAGGTTTGTTATTACCACTACCGTAAAAATTTTTAACGAAGAAATAACTACAGAATTCTCGTTGAGTAACCGAGGTTCACTTAAATTTCCGATCTTACTCGGACGAAAAATTTTGCGTAACCGGTTTTTGATTAATGTTGCAAAAGTAAAACAATCGTACCGCGAAAAGCGGAAAGCACTACGGGCTTCTAAAAAAAAGGGTAGTTCGTAATGACCTAATAGGCAAAGAAAAAAACACTACTAATAAAAGTAATAACTATACAGTGCCTGTATCTTTTGGTACACTAACACACCTGATTTATTCCAGACGACAACCAAAAAATAATTATCGATATATGAATATTGCCATCCTTTCGCGCGATGCCAAACTATACTCCACCAGGCGCTTAAAACAAGCCGGTGAGGAACGTGGTCATAAAGTGGAAATTATCGATCACATGAAATGTGTGCTCTTTTTGGAACAGAAAAATCCAATGGTTTTATACCACGGTAAACGACTTGATTATTTCGATGCTATTATTCCGCGTATTGGCGCCTCCGTTACCTTTTATGGTGCGGCTGTAGTGCGGCAGTTTGAAATGATGAAGGTTTTTTCGGCTATCGAATCGCAGGCATTAATTCGGTCGCGTGATAAACTTCGTGGGTTGCAAATACTTTCTCGCGCTGGGTTAGGTATGCCAAAAACCATTTTTATGGATTACTCACGCGACACAGAAGGAATTGTGGAGGCCGTAGGCGGAGCTCCGGTTGTCATTAAATTATTAGAAGGTACGCAGGGACTGGGTGTAGTACTAGCCGAAAATAAAAAAGCAGCACAATCGGTTATCGAAGCTTTTCACGGTTTGCACGCCCGCATTATTGTTCAGGAATTTATTAAAGAAGCAAAGGGTAGTGATATTCGCGCTTTCGTTGTGGATGGTGAAGTAGTAGGTGCTATGCGTAGACAAGCCACGCGCGAAGGCGAGTTTCGATCGAATTTACATCGTGGTGGTGTTGCAACCGTGGTGAAGTTATCGCGTGCAGAAAAATCGGCAGCAATGATGGCTGTTAAAAAAATGGGACTTGGTGTTGCCGGTGTAGATATGCTTCCGTCAAAGCGTGGGCCGCTCATCATTGAAGTTAATTCATCGCCTGGGTTAGAAGGTATAGAAGGAGCAACCAAAATAGATATCGCCAGTAAGGTTATTCGCTACCTGGAAAAGCATGCTATGAAAAAGAAAATTCAAAAGGATGTGATCAACGCCTGAGCCACTAAACCGTAAATTTTGAAAATAGTAAAGATAGCTGGTCAAGAAATTCGACCAGGTGAGTTTAAAGAGATTGATATAAACATTGCGCGACTTCCCTCGCACACGGTTATTGATACGCCTATCTATGTTTCGCGTGGTCTGGAAGATGGACCGGTGCTGGCGCTTATGGCAGGTATGCATGGCGATGAAATTAACGGTATGGAAATCGTGCGTAGAATTCTCGATAGTGGATTGCACCGACCAAAGCGTGGTGTAACTATATGCATGCCCATCGTAAATATTTATGGGTTTTTAAATTACTCTCGTGAAGTACCCGATGGAAAAGATATTAATCGTTCGTTTCCGGGTAACCGAAACGGTTCGCTGGCAAGCCGGGTAGCCTATCATTTAATGCGTGAAGTAATACCTTTTATTGATTATGGCATCGACTTTCATACTGGTGGTGCTATGCGCACGAATTATCCGCAAGTTCGAGCCGTGTTACAAAACCAATTAAACCTGGAATTGGCCAATGCCTTTCATGCTCCGTTTACCATCGATGCTCCCTTTCGTCCGAATTCATTGCGCAAAGAAGCTTCCAAGCGCGGTAAAAATATAATTGTTTACGAAGGCGGTGAATCATTGCGTTTCGATCAGCATGCTATCGAAGAAGGTATCAACGGAACG
>CAYNKN010000128.1:0-8445 GCA_964397805.1 uncultured Chryseolinea sp.
AAACCTGAGGCTTTTATTTGAGTGAAAACAGTAAAACCAAAAATTTTATTTATGGCATCCTACTAATTTTTTCCATTTGCGTGCTTGTGCTTAATCAATTATATGAAGCTATTCCGTTTGAATACTTTTTGCTTTTTCTATTTGTCCCCTTGCTCGGTATGATCTTGCGATTGCTTCGAGCTGACACTAAAAAAGATTTTCGTTGGCTTAGCACATTTTGTAAAATTATTATGCTGTTAGGAATTTTAAGTATGGCGTTCGTTTAGATGCCATACACGATAATTAAAATCGATTTTATTTTATTTGGATTATGCTAATCTCACGAATTGCCATTTTTGCTTCCGGTAGCGGTACAAACGCAGAAGCGTTAATAAAACACTTTGCTCATCATCCCACTATACAGGTTGTTATGCTACTCAGTAACAACCCAACTGCGTATGCATTAGTACGTGCGCAAAAGCATAACATTGAAACAAGCGTATTTAATAAAATGGATTTCCAAAATCCGGAAGTACTCTTACCCAAGCTGCTGGAAAAAAAAATAACCCATTTGGTGTTAGCCGGATTTCTGTGGTTAATACCCCATTACCTGGTAACTGCATTCTCGAATCGAATTGTTAACATCCACCCATCTCTTTTACCAAAATATGGTGGCAAAGGTATGTATGGTATGAAGGTTCATGAGGCCGTAAAACAAGCTGGAGAAAACGAAACAGGTATTACTATACATGTAGTAAACGAACAGTACGATGAGGGCCAAATTCTTTTTCAGGCAACTTGTGGTATTGCGCCTTATAATACACCCGAAGAAATTGCAGAAAAGATACACGAACTTGAGCACCAACACTTTTCAAAGGTTGTTGAAAAATGGATTGGCAATACTTCGATGTAATTATTTATGATCGCGAGTGACGATTTGAAAATCTTTTGACTTTGGAAATTGGTTAAATATCGATTGAATAAAATAAGGAGGTACAGCCAGTTTTCGTTTTGCTAAATCCATCCATGCACCATCAATATTTAGTATGGCAGCTAATGTACCATCGGCCTTGGTAAAGTTGTGGCGCAAACTCCAACGTGCATAATCAGCGGTAGCTTTTACAATCTCCACATCCAGTTGTATAGTGTCTTCCAATTTTATCTCTCTTCTGAAAATAGCTTCCTCACGAAACAGAATAGGACCAAGCTGAAGTCCTTCTAGTTTTTCAGTAGTAAGTCCGCTGGCGCTCAAAAACATCATACGCATCGTTGCGCCATAATCATAATAAACTGAGTGACGCAAATGGCGATTCGAATCAATATCGGCCCAACGAATTTGAATGGTGTTTACAAATTTTTCCATAAAGCATTAAGGTGTGTTGATTTCGTTAAAAGGTTCATTGCCTGAATCTGTCCAACTCATGGGATATTTTTTATCGATAAATGCAAGCGCATCGCTAGTTAAGTAGAGGGGTTTGAATGTATCGATCATTACTGCTAGCTCATGTGTTTCTTTTGCACCAATACTTTTTTCCACTGTTCCCGGATGAGGCCCATGTGGTAAGCCTCCGGGGTGTAATGTAAATGATCCGCGTTCAATACCCTTTCTGCTCATAAAGTTACCCTCAGCATAATAGAGTACTTCATCACTATCTATATTACTATGATTATATGGTGCCGGAATAGCCAATGGATGATAATCGAATAATCGAGGTACAAACGAACAGATAACAAAATTGTGCGCTTGAAATGTTTGATGTACTGGTGGTGGTTGATGAAGCCTACCGGTTATCGGCTCGAAGTCGTGAATAGAAAATGCATACGGCCACAAGAAGCCATCCCATCCTACTACATCAAGTGGACTATGATCGTACACATAGTGATGTAAGCATCCTTGTTTTTTTATTTTTATTAAAAATTCTCCACGACTAGTATCTGTTACTAACTCATGCGGTGCGCGAATATCGCGTTCACAATACGGTGAGTGTTCTAAGAGTTGACCCAATGCATTACGGTAACGCTTTACTGTTTCAATGGGTGAGGCTGACTCAATAATGAGTAATCGAAGTGGTCCCTCATCAAACTCCAGTTTATAAATAACGGTTCGCGGAATGACAATGTAATCGCCTTGCTTGATATCCAGTTTTCCAAATTGCGACCAGAGTGAGCCACTTCCATCGTGTATATACAGCACCTCATCTCCTTCGGCATTTTTATAGAAGTAATCCATCTTTCGCTTTCGCGGAGAACAAATAGCAATGGAACAATCGCTATTCATAAACAATACTTTTCGCGCATCCAAATAATCATCGCCTGTAACGGTTACTGCCGATGTATTAAGATGTGTATGTTGTAAGCTATACTCATCGATACGTGTGGGACCATACTTGATCGGTTCTTGCAAAGCCTTTATGCGTGTAGGTGCATGAATGTGATAGAGGTTGGAGTATATACCATGAAATCCTTCGGAACTCACTAACTCTTCTTTATACAAGCTTCCATCGGGTTGTCGAAATTGCGTGTGCCGCTTAAGGGGGATATTACCAAGACGATGATAAAACATACTGCTGATATTTAGTCATCAAAGATACACAATCGAAAGGTGGCAAGCATTGCATCCAAAGTCTGTTTGGTTAAATCCAATCTTACCCAATAAAAAATCCCGAGCCGTTAAGTGGTCTCGGGATTTCTCTATTTTATTTTGCTTGATGTCTACATTTTTGTTCTATCTAAAGCCGCTGGCATTCTATCAAAAAGCTTTATCGCTTGTAAAAAGATTTCATTGGTTTCATTAAACACCGGATAAAATCCTTCATTGTTCCAAATTTTTCGAGCGATCTGCGCTTTAATATGAATTTGAAATAGCTTCTTCTTCTTTTCAACTTCTCTGCGATCTGGCTTTACTTTATTACGTTCGCCTACTTTAATTAAATCTTGCAACATAGTATCGGTTACTCGAAAAGATTTTAAAAAAGCTGATAAACCATTTTGCTGTAAGGATACTTTATTAGCTTCTGCGTAAGCAAAAGAATATTCTTGAATGGAACTCGATGTATACAGTTCATTAAGGTAATGGCTATTTAATGTAGTATCCAGTGGCACGAAATAATCGGGCATAATACCTCCACCACCATAAACCGAGCGACCATTTTCTGTAATAAATTTTTGTGAATCATTTAGCTTAATACTATCCGAATGAAAAAACTCTCCATGTTTATAGCGACTAATAATATCTTGCTGATATTCATCACCATCTTCATAGGGTTTTTGAATCGATCGACCAGTGGGTGTATAATACCGAGAGATGGTCAGTCGTAATTCAGAACCATCGCTTAAATCGAATGGTGATTGAACTAACCCTTTTCCAAAACTTCTTCGTCCTACAATTAATGCACGGTCGTTATCTTGAAGTGCGCCTGCTAAAATTTCAGAGGCAGAGGCACTACCCTCGTTAACCAACACAATTAAATCGCCTTGTTCAAAATCACCACGCGATGTTGACATGGCATCGGAATTATACTTTTTGTCTTTCCCTTTTGTAAACACAATTTTTTTTCCAGACGCTAAAAAGGCATCGGCCATATCAATGGCCATATTCATATAACCCCCTGGATTACCTTGTAAATCGAGCACGAGTTTTTTCATACCCTGTTCTTTTAATACCCTAAGCGATGTTTGAAACTCATCGAATGTAGTAGCCGAAAATCGGTTTACTTTAATGTATCCAATCTCCGGATCAACCATGTAGGCAACATCTACTGAGTGCTGTGGAATTTTATCGCGGATAATCTTAAACTCCATTTCTTTGTTGCCACGAAGAATGCTAACCCGTACCTCGGTACCTTTTGGCCCTTTTAATGCCTTCATTACATCTGGAGAGGTAATGGCCACACCCGCCATCTCTTTATCATCTACCCGAATAATTCTATCGCCCGATTGAATGCCCAACGACTCGGAAGGCCCACCACTTAAGGCAGACACCACCACAATGGTATCATGAAAAATATTAAATTCGATACCAATACCATCAAAATTCCCACGAAGGTCTTCGTTGGCTGCCACCCGATCGCTAGCCGGAATATACGATGAATGCGGATCTAATTTGTTGAGCATGTGGCGTATAGCCTCATCTACCAAATCGCTGGTATTTACGGTATCCACATAATCTAATTGAATCTGCGTTAGCACATCGCGTAACTTCTGCACATCTCTGCCAACATCTCCAGATGGCTTACGGGTATTCATACTAGAACCCACAAACACGCCCGCGGCCAGCCCCAAACAAAGCACTAGAGGAAGACTTATCTGGTATTTAGAATTTTTGTTCTCACTCATTCCTTCAACTTTAATAAAAATATAACGAAGTGCGAATTTAATTGTTGGCAGCAAAATGCAACAGATTGGAGCCTTTTCAATATTTAATCCGGCAACTACGTAAATTTTCAAACAGTAAGCCATCTAAAAAATGTTCCCGACTGACGTTGATCAGCTTTTCTTTGCGCCCAGTGCCCTAACTATGATCAAATTTTTCATTTATATTTACCGAACTCATGAGTAACAACAGCCTTCAAGACACTCGCATTTCAGATCTCGTAGATCAGAATTATGTGCATGCTTATGTGCTCTTTTACTTTGGTATTAGTTTTTATGAGTACTCTGATTTAACCCTTCGGCAAGTTTGTGCCAAGCGAGGCTTAAAAGTAGAACAGGTAATTAGGGAATTGGAATCACCATCATACCTACAAGAAACCGATCTTCCGCTGGTTTCTTACCCCATCGACCTTATTATTGAGTACCTAAAACACGCTCACTTTTTATTTATAAAATATAAACTGCCCTACATTGCCCGGTTGGTAGAAAGTTTTCAGGCAGGCCATACCGACTACTTGTTAATTGAGCGCGATTTAAAAACCGTGTTCCCACTTTTTGTAGAAGATTTTATAGAACACATCTACGAAGAAGAAGACACCCTGTTTACATTTATTCAAACATTGGAGCGCGCCACTAAAGGCAATTTTGTACCAACACGCATGTATTACTTACTCGAAAAAAATTCGGTTCAAAAGTTTGCTATGGGTCATGAAGCGCATGACGATGAGATGGAAGGCATTCGCCACATTACTAATAACTACGCTATTGCTCCGCACACCCCGCTCCATATAAAGGTGTTGTACAATGAATTAAAGGGATTTGAAAAAAGTTTAATCACCCACGCCCGCATCGAAAACGAAATTCTGTTTCCTAAAGCTATGGCCCTTGAAAATAAAGTACGCCAAGCTTTTTTAGAGAAAACAAAATTCAACTAAACCTACTTTCCTCCACGCATTCTGCGTCACTAACCTTTAACAATTTGCATGGGTAGATTACTAGCTATTGATTACGGAAAAAGAAGAACTGGTTTAGCCGTAACCGATCCGTTACGAATTATTGCCACGCCCCTTACTACCGTAGAAACTTCAACATTACTCCCATTCCTTCAACAGTATGTAACGAAGGAAGCTGTAGATGAATTTGTTATCGGCATGCCAAAAACATTGCTGAGCGAAGACTCTGAAATTGCTCCACTTGTCAGAAAATTTATACTCTCACTCCGTGATGCATTTCCAGACAGACCCATTCACGAAGCAGATGAGCGATTTACTAGTCGCATGGCTATGCAAGCGATGATTGCAGGCGGAGTAAAAAAGAAAGATCGGCAGATAAAAGAAAATGTAGATAAGATTAGTGCCACCATCATTTTACAGTCGTTTTTAGAAGCAAAAAAATAGACCGCTAACTTGAAAAGCCGCTACGGTAGTTAAAACCATTTCCATTAAATTTGCGCCATGATTTATCCGATTATCATGTATGGCGATCCGGTGCTTCGTCAACGCGCAAAAAACATAGAAGAAGGCACCGACTTAACCCAGCTTATTGCCGATATGTACGAAACCATGGACAACGCCAGTGGCATTGGTTTGGCGGCTCCTCAAATTGACAAAGCTATCCGACTTTTTATTGTTGATGGTACTATTCTGGAAGAAGAACCTGAAATGGCTGACTTCAAAAAAGTTTTTATAAACCCAGAGATGCTGGATGAAACCGGTACACCTTGGGCTTACGAAGAAGGATGCCTGAGCATTCCAAATATCCGCGAAAAAATTCTGCGTAAAGAAAAACTTACCATCAGGTATCAAGACGAAAAGTGGAAACTTCATGAAGAAAATTTTGACGGCATGAAGGCGCGCATCATCCAACATGAATACGATCACCTGGAAGGAAAGCTCTTTGTCGACTACCTTACGCCACTTAAAAAGCGTTTACTAAAAAGTAAATTGGCTGATATCTCTAAAGGAAAAGTAGATACTGAATACCGCATCGCTGCCCCAACAAAAAAATAGTGCACATTACTTCCCGGCTTCCTGATGTAGGCACATCCATTTTCACCGTCATGTCCAAACTGGCTGCCGATGAAGGTGCTATCAATTTATCGCAAGGGTTTCCTGATTTTCAAATTGATGAAACCATAATCGATTTGGTGCAACGCTTTATGCGCGAGGGGCATAATCAATATGCTCCCATGGCCGGCATGTTAGCACTTCGATCGCGCATTGCGCAGGTAGTTAAAGAAACATACCAAGCCAACGTAAATCCGGAAGCTGAAGTAACCATAACAGCAGGCGCAACAGAAGGCATTTACGCAATTATCACTGCCTTTATTAGTGCAGGCGATGAAGTTATTGTTTTTGATCCAGCTTACGATTCTTACAATCCTGCCATACGGCTCAATGGTGGTATTCCTATTCACATCAACCTACAGTACCCCGATTTTTCTATTGATTGGGATGTGGTTCGCGCAAGCATTACATCGCGTACCAAAATGATAATGATTAACACTCCCCATAACCCAAGCGGAGCCGTCCTTACCCAAAACGATTTACTTACGTTGCAAGAAATTGCAATAGCTCATAACCTGCTGGTGTTAAGCGATGAAGTATACGAGCGCCTAATTTTTGATTCCCTTACGCATCAAAGTGTATTGCGTTACCCGGATTTAGCTTCGCGTAGTTTAGCGGTGTATTCATTTGGCAAAACATTTCATGCTACCGGTTGGAAAGTGGGCTATGTGGTAGCGCCCGAAAGCCTAACCCAAGAAGTTCGGAAAACACATCAATTCATCACCTTTAGTGTTAACACACCAGTACAGTTGGCGCTGGCCGCTTATTTAGAAGTGCCTCAACGATACACTTCGCTTCCTGAATTCTATCAACAAAAACGCGATTTCTTTTTACAACAGATAGCGGGCTCGTCTTTTGAACCTCTGGCATGTTCGGGCTCCTATTTTCAAATACTTTCGTATCGAAACCTTTCTGCCAAACCAGACACAGAAATGGCTATTGAATTAACCAAAAAATTCAAGGTTGCTTCTATTCCGGTGTCGGTCTTTTATCAGCAAAAAACAGATAACCAATTACTGCGATTCTGTTTTGCGAAAAAAGAAGAGACCCTCGAAAAAGCAGCTGCCATTTTACGAAGTATTTAAAGGCTGCGCCTGCCAGGTAGGTTTCTTATTCTTAAAAACCTTCCCATTTCCCCCTCGATTTCTTTTCTTTGCACCCGAAATCCGTAGCCATGCAGGACTTAAAAATAACCATCATCCAATCCGACCTCCACTGGGAAGACCCAGATGCCAATTTATCGATGTTTGAAGAAAAAATATGGCAGATAAGTGGCAATACCGATGTGATTATCCTTCCGGAGATGTTTACGACAGGCTTTACCATGTCGGCTGCTAAAATGGCTGAGCACATGAACATGCGCACCTTTAAGTGGATGAAGCAAATGGCTGAACAAACCGGAGCGCTTATTTTGGGAAGTTACATTGTAACGGTGCATGAGCGTTATTACAACCGCTTATTGTGGATGGAGCCCAACGGAAATTTTAAGACCTACGACAAACGCCATTTATTTAGAATGGCTAACGAGCATAAAACATTTTCGGCTGGCGAAAGCTTACTTATTGCCACCTGGAAAGGCTGGCGAATTTGTCCGCTGGTGTGTTATGATCTGCGCTTTCCGGTATGGACACGCAACCGCTGGGATGCTGCCGCCAAAAGACCATCGTATGATGTAGCCATCTACGTTGCCAACTGGCCTACTGCACGCATTGATGCATGGGATACTTTATTGAAAGCACGCGCTATCGAAAACCTGAGCTATGTAGTAGGTGTAAACCGAATTGGGCAAGATGGCGATGAAGTTGAATACAACGGACACTCTGCGGTTATTAGTCCAAAAGGTGAAGCCATCTTTTCGAATGAAGGAACAGAAATTATACGCACGCTTGAACTGAGTGCAAACTCGTTACATGCTTTTCGTGATCGCTTTCCGGCATACCTCGATGCCGATGATTTCACCATTGAATTTGAAGAGTATGAAGAGTTTGATTCCCTGAGTGATTAAACTTTGAACTTACTGTTCATCAGC
>CAYNKN010000129.1:0-3664 GCA_964397805.1 uncultured Chryseolinea sp.
TCAATATATTGAAACAGTTAGTATTGTTACCAGTCTTGAGCAAGCTTTGTTTAGTGAACTCTCGGTTTATCCCAATCCAGTATCTGGCGATAACTTAATTGTTGATTTCTTAAATTCAACATCATCAATTATTACGATCATTGACGTTCAGGGAAAAGTAGTGTTAACCACGCACACATCCGATAACTCAACAACACTACCCATAGGTAATTTAAATCCCGGCTTATATCTACTTCGAATAAGCCAAGGTAACGCCTACACTACACGCAAAGTAATTATTCTTCGGTAGATAGGCTGATGTAAAAACGGGAGTGCTTATTTAGCGAAAGCTTTTGCCAGTTTATTTATTTCGGCAGGTGTTATCTTACTGCCTCCGCGTATTACAATACGGTATTGAAAAGTAATACTATTGTCTTTATTAAGCTGAAGGTTTAACGACTCTTTAGTAGGACTAAATACAGCTCTCCCCAACGGGTTAGCCGCAAACAATCCATAACCACGCGCATGCCAATAAGTAGGATAGCCAATGTTGTTCGGATGATCAATAATTGTTACCGATACATCCTGTCGATTAATGATGCCCGATAAGGTAACCCATTTTGCGCGCGTAGACCATACCTCATTTCCAGTAATGCCTTCGCTACTCAAATAAAGACCAGTAACTCCATCATTGTTTACCACCGGCACAGCGGTGTAGTTTCCTTTCGTATCAACAAATGTTTCGGGTTGATTAGAAGGGTGCTCTAATTCACGCGCAACACGAAGTCCAAGAAAACCATCTTTTACATCCTTAAACACAACAGGCTGCGAGGCCTGTAACGTAGTGCTGCGGTCAATAATAAAATTTTCACCCTCCGCCAGAAATGTATAACGAGTTTTTTCTGTGAGATGCTCTTTTTGGTAATGATCAATCCATCGTGCAGAAACTTCTAGCGTGGCTTCTTTTTTTCCGGTAGTTGTTTTCTCTACCGCTTGATGCACAATGGTACCGTATTGAGGTCGTTTAGAAAAAGGTATAGCGGTAGAGTTGTTCCAAAAATCTAATCCATTTACAGATTCATAATTTAACCATAACCCGGTGTGGTGTGGATGATCTACTCGTTCGCCCGGGCGAGCTTTAATGGGGAAGCCGCGTGTTATGGTACTTCCTGTTAAGGTGTTGATCGGAAACAAAACAGGCTTCTTAATGGAGTCGGCATAGTAATACGCAGTAAGTAATTTGCCGTTGTACAGTACGTCAATTTGTTTTTTATCGAAGTGATCGATAAACCGAAACCCATCGGAATTTTTTTGTGCATTCGCTCCAATGAACAAAAGAAAAACTAAAACAAGTGTGTAGCCTATTTGCATGGGTGCTGTGGTTGTGAGTAAAAAAGAAAAAATCGGCACCTTTACTTTACTAGTTCAAGGTGCCGAGTATTTGTTTTGGTATGTAAAGTATTATCTAATACTTAAACGGTTTTCCGTTTGCTATAACTTCTTGTGTTTTCTCGTTAAAGGTTACTTTCGTTCCGGTGCGTGAGGCGGCTGTTGTCATGATGCTGGCAATAGAATGCGAGTAACCAGCTTCTACCGGAGCATTAGGTTCTTTCCGACTACGCACACACTCCATCCAGTTACGCATGTGAGCCGAGGTAAGTGGATCGCCACCTGTATTAGCTGATGCTACCACCCGTTCTGCCGATGTACTAATGTCAACTTCGGGAAGTAAATTGGGTTGTAACTCCATGGCTTTTGCAGCCCATTCTTGCATTCCACCTTTTGGTGAAACCTTATTGGTGATCAGGTTAAGTTCGCCACCATTCGAATAATAAATTTCAGCCGGACGTTCATCGCCATTGTGCATACGCGAAGTGAAAATTACCTGAAACCCTTTTGTTAAGTCGTTGGCTGGTCCATAGTCGAATACAACGGTAGTGGTATCCCAATTCTTACGGCCATCTTTCCACATATAAATACCACCATTCGCTACAGCGCTGCGCGGATTTTGTAAACCACTAAACCAATGTACGGTATCAATCTGGTGGCTCATCCACTGCCCGGGCATACCCGATGAATACGGCCAGAATAACCGATACTCTAAATACTTGCGCGGATCGAAAGCCTCTGTTGGTCGATTCATTAGAAACCGTTTCCAATCGGTGTCCTCCTCGCGAAGCTGTGCTACTAAACCTGGGCGCCTCCAACGGCCGGGCTGGTTAACATTCCATGAAAGCTCTACCATAGTAATGTCGCCAAACTTTCCAGCTTTAATAAAATCGTTTGCTGCGTGGTAATTATTTCCGCTTCTACGCTGCGAACCAATCTGTACTATTTTTTTTGATTCCTTCACCGCCTTAAAGGCTGCTCGGTTATCTTCCATGGTTTCCGCAAATGGTTTTTCGGTGTAGGCATCGCAGCCTGCCTTTACGGCCTCAATGGTATGTAACGCATGTTGAAAATCTGCAGTGCTAATAATAACGGCATCCAAATCTTTTGTTTGATAGAGCTCATCGTTATTGCGACACGCTTTAATATCGTGACCAATTTTTTCTTTCAGGTGAGCTACACCCTCGTCTCTGCGTTTACTCCACAAATCGGAAAGAGCCACTATATCAAAATTTAATTCTTGATGATGGTTGGTAAAGCTTGGTAATAAAGAACCTTTAAACCGATCAGAAAATCCAACTATACCAACTCGTACACGATCATTGGCTCCTAAAATGTTTGCATAACTTTTTGCGGTAAATGCCCATGCACCCATTGTGGCTAATGCCGATTTTTTGATAAAATCTCTTCGGTTCTTTTTCATGATAAACTAAGTTTTAAAAGTAAAGTCATTTAAAATAACCAACTCCCTAGTATGCTTCGGTAGGAGATATTAAGAAGATGGGTATTATGAATTGATTGGTTAATAATTTTTCCTTACGAAAAGGAAAGTTCAAGAAATTTTAATTTTTGTGCAAACGATTGTACAGAAAGCTATCTAACTAACTAGTAAGACGTTCGTGGTTAATCGGTTAGAGGTTAGATCGTTTTAACTCTTCCACCGCATAAGCACAAGCGCGCGCAGTAAGCGCCATATAGGTGAGCGATGGATTTACGCTGGCGTTAGAAGTCATACATGATCCATCGGTTATAAAAACATTTTTTACATCATGAAGCTGATTAAACGCATTAAGCACCGAGGTTTTTCTATCCCTACCCATTCGCGCAGTACCCATTTCATGATTGGCATTTCCCGGAAAGGATGTGTTGACATACGGTGTTACATTTTTGAAACCTGCTGCCTCCATCATTTCTGCGCTTTACTGTGCCATGTCTTGCTGCATGGCCTTTTCATTTTCTTTAAATTCGCAATCTATGGTTAGGGTATTCCTACCCCATTTATCTTTCGCATCGGTGTTTAAAGTAACCCTGTTATCGGCATATGGTAAACACTCGCCAAAGCCATTCATGCTCATGTTCCATCCCCCAGGTTTTTGCGCCTCAGCTTTTAAATCAGCCCCTACAGCATCAGTCAGAAATTTACCGCCCCAGCCTTCACGGGATGATGAACCCATTAAACCAAATCCACGAATGTAGTCTGTGCGTTTATCGGTTAGATTTCTAAAGCGAGGAATATAAAATCCATTTGGTCTTCGACCGCTGTAATATTGATCTTTGAAACCATCAATAGTAGCTC
>CAYNKN010000129.1:3674-8445 GCA_964397805.1 uncultured Chryseolinea sp.
GCTCGCGCCCCAGCGTGTTTATGATGATCCATTAAATTTCTACCTACCTGATCGCTGTCGTTCCCTAAACCAGTTGGAAATCGATTGGAAGTTGAATTCAACAGAATAAACGTTGTTGCTAATGTTGCCGCATTTAAGAAAATGATTTTCGAAAAATATTCGGTTACTGTATTTGTAACTGTATTAATTACTTCTACACCGGTGGCTTTCTCTAACTGCTCATCATACAATACTCTATTCACTAGTGTATCTGCTAGTAATGTAAGGTTACCGGTAGTAAAAGCTGCTGGTAAGGTGCTGGCGTTGGTACTAAAGTAGGCGCCATACGGGCACCCCCTATGACATAAATCTCTGAACTGGCACACACCTCTACCCTTAACAGGAGCTGTTAGGTTGGCTACACGCCCAATGGTTATTCGTCTTTCGGGAAATACTTTTTCTGCTTCTTTTTTAAAATGCTTTTCAACACACGTCATTTCCATGGGTGGTTGAAAAATGCCATCCGGAAAATGAGCCAGCCCTTCGGCTTGTCCGCTTACACCAATAAAGCGCTCTACATAATTATACCACGGGGCGAGGTCTTTATACCGAATAGGCCAATCAACTCCATGCCCATCTTGGGCATTGGCAATAAAATCAACATCACTCCAGCGATACGAATGCCTGCCCCATAATAGTGAACGTCCGCCAACTACATCACCCCGAACCCAATCGTAGCGTTTAGCTTCGGTGTATGGATTTTCAAGATCGTTTACAAAAAAATGTTTGTTATCGCCTCTAAAGGAAAAATGCCTTGTTTGAATGTGGCTGCGCTCGCGATCTGCCTGTGTTAGTCTGCCGCCATGCTCCAGTTGCCAAGGATCAAGCGAAGTAGTTGGATAACTGGGGTGCTCTACATTTTTTCCCCGCTCTATTAATAAAACCTTCAATCCTTTTTCACATAACTCTTTAGCTGCCCAGCCTCCACTAATACCCGACCCGACTACAATAGCATCGTAGGTTTGCTTTTCTTTTGCCGATGAATTACTACTCATTTCGCTTTCTTTTCTGCCTTAATATGAGAAATCGTTACCAATACTGAAAAAAGTTTTTCAAACGGTTGCTATATTCTATAGCAAAACCTTTCGATATGTATTCTCAACACCAAATGGAGGCCTCTTAAAATTAAGTTTTTGTGGAGCGTGAATTAATCATGCGAATTGCTTCAACATTCCGGCTGGTGTTTTATTTTTGCCCAATTTTGTTCACCCCACTCCCTAAAAAAAATGCCAAGAGATAGAAGTATTCGTTCAGTCCTCATCATTGGAAGCGGCCCCATCATTATCGGTCAAGCTTGTGAATTTGATTATGCCGGCTCGCAAGCCTCACGCTCGCTGCGCGAAGAAGGAATTGAAGTAGTGCTGATTAACTCCAATCCGGCAACAATTATGACGGATAAAGTAACGGCTGACCATGTTTACCTAAAGCCTCTCACAAAAAAATCAATCCGCGAAATTTTAGAAAAACATCATATTGATGCTGTACTGCCAACCATGGGCGGTCAAACGGCATTAAACCTTTGCATCGACTGCGAAAATGCGGGTATCTGGCAACACTTTGGTGTTCGCATTATTGGTGTTGATATAAAAGCCATTGAAACTACCGAAGACCGCGAAAAATTTAGACTTAAAATGTTGGAACTCGGTGTAGGCGTGTGCCAAGGCGGAACGGCTACATCTTACCTTCAAGGAAAAGAAATTGCACAAGAAATTGGTTTCCCGCTGGTTATTCGTCCATCGTATACCTTAGGCGGAACAGGCGGAGCGTTTGTAAACAGTGCTGATGAATTTGATGAAGCACTTAACCGTGGCTTACATGCCTCGCCTATTCACGAAGTACTTGTTGAGAAAAGTATTTTAGGATGGAAAGAGTACGAATTAGAGTTGCTTCGTGATAACGTAGGGAATGTAATTATCATTTGTTCGATCGAGAACTTCGATCCGATGGGGGTTCACACAGGCGATTCCATTACAGTCGCGCCTGCCATGACGCTGCCCGACACCGTTTATCAGCACATGCGCGACCTCGCTATTAAAATGATGAATGGCATTGGGCAATTTGCTGGCGGATGTAATGTGCAGTTCTCACTCAATCCGGATAATGACAACGAAATTATTGGTATTGAAATTAACCCGCGTGTTTCACGTTCATCGGCACTCGCATCTAAAGCAACCGGATACCCCATTGCAAAAATTGCGGCCAAACTTTCCATTGGTTATAATTTAGATGAACTCAGTAATGCCATTACCGGAACCACCACCGCATACTTCGAACCTGCCATTGATTACGTAATTGTAAAAGTGCCTCGCTGGAATTTCGATAAGTTTCACGGAGCCGATCGCAAGCTGGGCTTACAAATGAAATCCGTAGGCGAAGCGATGGGTATTGGAAGAAATTTTCAAGAAGCACTTCAAAAAGCTTGTCAGTCGTTGGAGATAAGAAGAAACGGGTTAGGCGCTGATGGTAAATCGCTCACTAAACAAGATGAATTACTGTACAGCTTAGAACACCCTAGCTGGAATCGTATTTTTCATATTTATGATGCCTTAAAATTAGGTATCCCTATGAAGACCGTTCAAAAGCTTACCAAAATTGATCGGTGGTTTTTGAAACAGATTGAAGAACTTATTGACTTGGAAAAAGAAATGGCCAAGTTCGAGATAAGTACACTACCCCAACCGTTGATGCGCGCTGCTAAAGAAAAAGGCTATGCCGATCGACAGATTGCTCACGTACTTGATTGTTTGGAAAGTGAAGTTTACGCCAAGCGCAAGGAGCTGGGCATCAATCGAATTTACAAACTGGTTGATACGTGTGCCGCAGAGTTTGAAGCTAAAACACCGTACTACTACTCTTCGTTTGGAGGCGAAAACGAATCGATTGTTACCAACAAGAAAAAAGTTGTTGTGTTGGGCTCAGGGCCAAATAGAATTGGGCAAGGAATTGAATTTGATTACTCCTGTGTGCATGGTGTACTGGCCGCAAAAGAATGTGGGTACGAAACCATCATGATTAACTGTAACCCGGAAACCGTATCAACCGATTTTGATATTGCTGATAAACTTTATTTCGAGCCGGTATTCTGGGAACATATCTATGAAATTATTCGGCTTGAAAAACCCGAAGGTGTTATTGTACAGCTTGGCGGACAAACTGCTTTAAAGCTTTCTGAAAAACTGCATAAGCATGGTATAAAAATTATCGGTACTTCGTTCGATGCGCTTGATCTGGCTGAAGACCGCGGCCGATTCTCTTCGTTACTCAAAGACCTTGAAATTCCATACCCTGAATTTGGCGTGGCTACCACTGCCGATGAGGCCCTGGAGGTATCAAAAACAATAGGCTTCCCGTTGCTCGTCAGACCTTCGTATGTATTGGGCGGACAAAGCATGAAGATTGTTATTAACGAAGAAGAACTGGAATATCACATTCTGGATATTTGGAAACACTTACCCGAAAACAAAGTACTACTCGATCACTTTTTAGACGGAGCCATTGAAGCAGAAGCAGATGCTATATGTGATGGCGAAAATGTATACATCATTGGTATAATGCAGCACATCGAACCCGCAGGTATTCACTCGGGCGACTCTTACGCTGTGCTCCCTCCATTTAATTTAGGAGACCTAGTTATCAAACAAATAGAACACTTCACTCAAAAAATCGCGGTAGCGTTGCAAACGGTGGGGCTTATCAATATTCAGTTTGCCATCAAAAACGATCGCGTATATATTATTGAAGCCAATCCGCGCGCATCGCGAACTGTACCTTTTATTTGTAAAGCATACGATGAGCCCTACGTAAACTATGCAACCAAGGTAATGTTGGGCGAGAAGAAAGTAACTGACTTTGTTTTTAATCCAACACGCAAAGGTTACGCTATTAAAGAGCCAGTATTCTCTTTCCATAAATTCCCCGAAGTGAATAAGGAGTTAGGGCCTGAAATGAAATCAACTGGTGAATCGATCTACTTTATTGATGATTTAATGGACGATTACTTCATGAAGATTTACTCCGAAAGAAATTTGTATTTAAGCCGGTAACTTCATCAACCCCACAGGTTTTTATCTGTGGGGTTGCTCATTTCACCAAGAAATGCAGCCTTTGTAAAAACTGTAGTGGCTTTTTAATGCAGCCAGAACCTAGTAAGCGCAGATACTGTTAACCACATAGGTTACGCACATTGTTATTTATCGGTGAGCCCCTACCTTTACGGTTCAGAACGCGAATCAAAACAGCGAAAATTATGGTTAGGATTCTTATCATCTTCGGACTCATTACCTACATACTTTATAAAATAGGTTCTTTTTTCTTTCGTGCCGGTGCTGCCGCACAAGAGCTCAACAATTTAAAGCGCAAACAAAATCAACCTTCACCTAATCATATCAAGAAAAGTAAATTAGATGGTGGCGAATACATCGATTACGATGAGGTGAAATAACTTCCCACTACCCAGATGAAAATTTCTTTCGTTAAATATCAGGCTACCGGAAACGATTTTGTGGTTATCGACAACCGTAGTGAAAAACTCTCACTTACCTCAGCGCAAATTAGCCAAATCTGTCACCGTAAGTTCGGAGTTGGTGCCGATGGCTTAATGTTGATTAATGATCATCCAACACTTGATTTCGACCTGACTTACTTTAATAGCGATGGTTCGCAAAGCTTATGCGGTAATGGCAGTAGAGCTGCTGTACATTTTGCTTCAGCACTTGGTCTTGTTAATGGCCAA
>CAYNKN010000130.1:0-8439 GCA_964397805.1 uncultured Chryseolinea sp.
CTTACAATATTTCGATGATGGAGGTGATGCAAGCGCTGCGTAATAGCAATCGAGATGTAGGTGCTAATACGGTTGAGATCAATCGGGTTGAGTATTTTATTCGCGGACTCGGGTACATAAAAAAAATAGAAGACATTGAAGAAGCTGTAGTACGGGTAACTAATAATGTACCTGTTCGAATTAAAGATATCGCACAAGTTGCCCTTGGTCCGGCTGATCGATCTATGTTAGGTATACTTGATAAAGGAGGAGCCGAAGCTGTTGGTGGTGTTGTAATCGCACGGTATGGTGATAATCCGTTAGCGGTAATTAATGAAGTGAAGAAAAAGCTAACTGAAATTGCTAGTGGCCTTCCTTCAAAAAAACTAGATGATGGCAGGACTTCTCAAGTAACCATTGTTCCATTCTACGATCGCACACAACTCATCTACGAAACATTGGGAACGTTAAACGATGCGATCTCCTTACAAATTCTCATTACCATCATTGTTATTATGGTGATGGTATACAACCTACGCGCATCACTTTTAATTGCTGCATTACTTCCGCTTGCTGTACTGATGTGTTTCATTTTTATGCGGTACCTGCATGTAGATGCAAACATTGTAGCACTATCGGGTATTGCGATTGCCATTGGTACCATGGTTGATTTAAGTATTATTCTTAATGAAAACATAGTTCGACACCTGGAGGAAGCGCCTGCTAAACAACCACTGATAACAACCATCTTTACAGCCGCATCCGAAGTTTCCTCGGCTATTATTACAGCGGTATCTACTACCATCGTAAGTTTCTTACCGGTTTTTACCCTACAAGCAGCAGAAGGAAAATTATTTGGGCCGTTGGCATTCACAAAAACATTTGCGTTACTAGCGGCACTTATCTTCACGCTGTTTATTATGCCCACATTTTCGCATTGGGCATTTGGTTTTAAGATTGAAAAAGAAAAATTTAAAGTAGCCGGAAATATCACCCTTGCGCTAGTTGGGCTATTTGTAGCTATTGCATACTTACCTTGGGCAGGCATTGCTATACTTTTATTCGCTGCCAATAATCTTACCTATCATTACTACCCAATTAAGTATGCACGCTATCATGAACTAGTAACTGTTGTTATTTCCGTTACTACTGTCTCGTGGTTACTTACTACTACATGGTTGCCGCTGGGTGCAACGAATAGTCTCTTTCTAAATTTTATTTTTATCATTACTATTATTGGTGTTGTACTTGGTGGCTTCTCACTATTTATCAAACTCTATCCGCGCTTACTTGCCTGGTGTTTAGCAAACAAACTAAAATTTTTAGCGATACCTGCCTTCGTCTTGTTAATGGGTATGACTATTTGGTTAGGATTCGGTAACGTTTTTGGATTTGTACCTAAAAGTTTTGATACACTGGGATGGAACATCCGAACAGTATCGGTTTGGAGTTCACTTACACATACTTTTCCGGGTATGGAAAAAGAATTTATGCCTTCGCTCGATGAAGGTGCATTTCTTTTAATGCCTACAGCCATGCCGCATGCTGGAGTAGAAGCCAACAAACAAGTTCTGCAACAACTCGATAGATTGGTAATGACAGTGCCCGAAGTGGAGATGGTAGTTGGTAAAGCCGGACGTGCTGAAACAGCGCTTGATCCAGCACCAATGTCGATGTTTGAAAATATCATCTTATATAAGAGCGAATACATAAGCGATATAAATGGTAGAAAGCTGCGCTATAAAACAGATAAACAAGGCAGGTATGCAGTTGATCTTAGTACCTATGCGATGAATACCATTGGGTATTACGATCAAGAAAATAGTACGCTTTACGATTTAAATAATGTTGAACTACCATCACACAATAAGGCAGTCTTATCGATATCTAAAAACATTCAATCGTATTTGATTGAGGATAAAAACGGTTCGTATTATCGACAATGGCGAAAGGAAATAAAAAATCCCAACGACATCTGGAATGAAATTGTCAACGTTGTCAATATCCCGGGAGTAACCTCTGCCCCTAAGTTACAGCCTATAGAAACACGACTAGTTATGTTGCAAACTGGTATGCGTGCCCCAATGGGAATAAAGGTATTTGGCCCTGACTTAAAAACAATTGAACAATTTAGTTTAACGATCGAGAGGTACCTTAAAGAAGTTCCTTCAGTAAAAGCCGAAGCTGTTTATGCCGATCGCTCATTGGGTAAACCGTACATGGAAATTGAACTCAACCGAAAAGCGATGGGTAGGTATGGATTAACTGTGCTTGATGTTCAAGAATATATTGAAGTAGCCTTGGGTGGTATGCGCATGACAACCACTGTTGAAGGCCGAGAGCGTTATGCTATACGTGCGCGTTATGCTCGTGAATGGCGTAACGATGCAGATGCTATACGTAATGTATTTATTGCCACATCAACTGGCGCGCAAGTTCCATTGAATGAAATCGCTACGATTAACTACCGCCCCGGCCCGATGATGATACGCGGAGAGAATTCATTTCTTACCGGATATGTACTACTCGATAAACGCGAAGGTTATGCAGAAGTAACTGTTGTAGAAGAAGCACAACAATACTTAAAAAGTAAAATTGATTCGGGTGAATTAATTATTCCTGCCGGAGTGAGTTATCAATTTTCAGGTAGCTACGAAAACCAAGTCCGTGCCGAAAAACGATTGGCTATTGTAGTACCGCTATCCTTAGTGATCATATTTCTCATTCTTTATTTTCAGTTTCGATCGGTTGCTACTTCACTTTTTATTTTTACTTCTATTGCCATGGCCTTTGCAGGGGCGTTCATGATGCTTTGGCTCTATGGCCAATCGTGGTTTATGGACTTCTCACTTTTCAACATAAACTTTCGTGAACAGTTTCAGATACAAACGATCAATATGAGCGTAGCCGTATGGGTAGGGTTCATTGCCTTATTTGGTATTGCTACTGATGATGGCGTAGTCATTGGAACCTACTTGATGCAAAGTGTTAAGAAACATAAACCATTAACTGTTAGTGAAGTACGAAGTGCCGTACTCGAAGCAGGTATACGCAGAGTACGCCCATGTTTAATGACTACAGCAACTACCTTGTTAGCACTACTGCCTATACTTACTTCGTCTGGGCGAGGGTCAGACATTATGATCCCCATGGCTATTCCATCATTTGGTGGAATGGTCATTGCCTTAATTACCCTTTTTATTGTACCCGTTTTGTTCTCTTGGAATAATGAGAGAAAGCTAGAAAAAATTGATAACGAATAGTTCATTGAACCATTAACGTATTAGCCGATGAATGTTAACATAAAAAAATATCAAACGTGTGTAATGAAAGTAGGTGTCTGCTTTATCACACTGTTGAGCATGCAGCTTGTGTGTAATACTATACAACCTTTACAAGCACAGTCACTCAACCAATACCTGGAACTTACCGCGCAAAATAATGCCTTGGTAAAAGCAAAGCATCATGAGTACTATGCTGCTCTAGCCAAAACAGATCAAGTTGGATCATTACCAGATCCTGAACTTTCCTTTAGTATGTTTATTAGCAAAGAAGGATTATTTATGGAGCGTCTTATGGGCGAACAACTCTCTGAAATTTCTGTGATGCAAATGTTTCCGTGGGCGGGTAGTTTAGGTGCCGCGAAAAACGAATCGAATGCCATGGCACAAATGGCCTTTGCCTCCTTTCAAGAATCAAAACTTAATCTATACCATGAAGTCCGGAGTAATTGGTACGCACTTTACAAAATAGAAGAAGAATTAAAATTACTGGAAACCGAAAAAATCATTTTAAAAACATACGAGCAACTCGCGCTTACACGATTTAAAACTGGAACCAGTGGTAGTGCCCCGATGAATAACCAACAGACAACATCCACACCAACAACTAGTGGTATGGCAAATATGAGAAGCAATGCTACTACTACCTCTAGTATGTCTGCTGGTTCTACTGCCAATACAATGTCAGGAGCTTCTACCGGCTCAATGGTTGATGTATTACTGATTCAAGTGCAGCAAAAAGAATTAGATACTCGAATCGAAAAATTAAAAGCTTCACGCAAACCACTTCAAACAACATTTAATAACTTATTGAATCGATCACCAAAAGAAGTTATCGTACTAGCAGATACCTTAACACCAGTTGCCTTACCTGCATCACTTTCTATTATAGAAGATTCCATCATTCAAAATAATCCGATGATAAAAATGTATGCTTGGGATGAGAAAGCACGCGAAGCACAACAGCGCATGGCAACACTCATGGGGCGACCCATGATTGGTGTTGGTTTGTCGTATATGGTATTTCGTCCGAGACAAGATGAGTTAATGAATACTACCATGGGTGGCGATAATATGCTGATGCCTATGGTAACCATGACACTCCCGATCTATCGTAAAAAATATACAGCTCAGCGTAAAGAAGCCATGTACTATCAACAGGCAGCAACTCAACGCAAGGAAGCTACACAACTTGATTTACAAAGTGATCTTGAACAACTGCTGAATACCTACGAAAACAATAATAGGCAGCTACAGTTGTTAACAGAGCAAGTAGAAATTACCAACCAAATTATACGCCTACTCACTACCACATACACGACAGGTGGAAGTAGTATCGAAGAAATTTTAAGACAACGTCAATCACTATTAACTTATCAACAACAACAGATCGACAATCTGACTGAGCAACATATTACGGTATCTGGAATTACAAAACTAATGGGAATTGATATTCAGTAATATTTAAAAAGTAACAATCTGAGCATGGATATTCCATACGGCAATAAAATATTAAAATGGAAAAAATGAAATCAACATCCATCATCGTTCCGATTCTACTTGTAGCAGTCGGACTATTCTTAGGCTGGTTAATTTTCGGTACAGGAAAAACATCAACACAAGAACATACCCATCAACACGAACAAGCATCCGACTACACTTGTTCGATGCATCCACAAATACGGCAAGCCGAGCCCGGTAAATGTCCGCTATGTGGAATGGATTTAATACCGGTAGCAAAAAATACAGAGCAGACTAATCCATTTGTTCATGAGATGACCGAAGAGGCTATGGCGCTTGCAAACATTCAAACTATTAAAGTAAAATCAGTATCGCCTACAAACGAACTCTTGCTTACCGGGAAACTCAAAGTGAATGAGCAACAACTCGCTGTTGTTACCGCCAAATTCCCTGGACGAATAGAAAAACTATTTGTAAACTTTGAGGGACAGGAAGTAAAACGTGGAGAAAGACTAGCCTCCATTTATTCGCCAGAATTAGTTACTGCTCAACGTGAGTTATTGGAAGCCAAGAAGATGATCACACTTTCACCTCAATTGTACGAAGCTGCTAAAGAAAAACTGCGGCTTTGGAAAATAAGCGATAAGCAAATTGAGAAAATAGAACAAACCAATGAAGTTATTACGGCACTTGATGTTTATGCGGATGCATCGGGCGTAGTAACAAAACGTTTAGTTTCGCTAGGCGACTATGTTTCTATGGGTAGTGTAATGATCGAACTCGTTAATCTGAATTCGTTGTGGGTAGTACTTGATGCCTACGAAAGTGATTTGGCTTGGATTAAAACTGGTGCAACCATAAACTTTACCGTTCCATCTATTCCTGCAAAAGAATTTACGGCAACCATACAATACATTAACCCTTCACTTAATGTAGCTACTCGGTCTGTTGATGTGCGTGCAGTAGTACCCAATGCCGATCAAGTGCTGAAACCTGAAATGATGGTAAATGCTACGCTTCGAACAAAGCAAGCAGGAAAAATAAAAGGCTTGGCTATACCCACCACGGCTATACTCTGGACAGGTAAGCGATCCGTTGTGTATGTGAAACAGCCAGGTGGCATACCGGCATTCGAGCGAAGAGAAGTAATACTCGGTTCGCGTATGAATGATTTTTATGTTATCGAGAAAGGTTTAGAAGAAGGTGAAGAGGTAGTTAATAACGGAGTTTTTTCGGTAGATGCCTCCGCTCAACTTAGTGGCCGCTACAGCATGATGACAGAACCAAAAACAAAATCAGTTTCTGTGCCGGAAGAATTTCGCCAACAACTAACTACGGTAGTAGAGAATTACTATGCTGTAAAAAATGCACTGGTAAAATCTGATGGGGTAACGGCAACTGCTGCCGGTAAAGATGTAATAACCACCTTAAAATTAATTGATATGAAATTACTAGATGAGGTAGCACATGCTCGATGGATGGAACTTCTCCCTTCTATAAGAAAAAGTGCAGAAGGTATTCATACGAAAAACGATATTCACGAACAACGTATACATTTTGAAATTCTATCTAACCATTTAATTGAAGCGGTAGAACTCTTTGGCTTAACGCAGAGTGTAACGTATCAAGCGTATTGCCCTATGGCCTTTGGTGATAAAGGTGCTTATTGGCTAAGTGAATTCGAAGACATTAAGAACCCTTACTTTGGTGATGCTATGCTAACCTGTGGAGAGAACAAAGCAGTTTACAAAAAAAATGAAGCGGTTTATGAATAAGTATTAACTAATAGGCGCAAGAAAAGAATGTGCATAGGCGCAACGAAACAATCTATAAATTTGTAAAGACTAAATTCAGATTACTTCGATTGATAACTCTCAAAGGTCTGTGTCGACACATACCTTGGTGTCTTGAAGAAGAGTGGCGCTCACAATGACGCGGTCGTCTTCGCGAGGCGCAGGAATGGAAATGTGTGTAAGCGCAACGAAGCGATCTGTAAAGTTGTAAAGCTAAATTCAGATTACTTCGATTGATAACTCTCAAAGGTCTGTGACGACACATACCTTGGTGTTTTAAAGAAGAGACATGATCGCAATGACGCAAATTTTTCATCGACAGGCATTATTTTAAATTCATAAAAAGTCTCTACCTTTCGAAAAAACCAACCTATATGAAAAACCTATTATTTACTGTTATCGCGTTACTCCTTTCGCTATCCGTTTCGGCTCAATTCATTATCCCTAAAGCTGGAGTAACACTGTCTACTCTAAGCTATGAGCAATATGACTTAGACCAGTACAGTTCCTTAGACTATACACCTGTTGTTGGCTTCTCATTTGGCGTAGCTTAGGCACTCACCTTAACTGAAAGCATTAGCTTACAACCAGAGGTATTGTTTATTAAAAAAGGATATAAGTATACTTCAATCTATGATGATCAAACTTATTATTATTCGAATACTGAATCTAAATACTCTCTTTCGTATTTAGAGTTCCCGATATTAGCTCGCTTTTCATTTGGAAAAGAAGGTTTAAAATTTCACGTTGTGGCAGGACCATCGATTGCTTTTGGTTTAGGTGGTAAATTTGAATCTGTGAGTACATTCGGATTTAGTGGCGATCTCCAAACAACCCCTTCCAATAGGGATATAAAGTTTAAAAACGTTGGTCAAGGATACGATGGCCCGGAAGAAATTATTCAAAACCCAATAGACACTAGTTTACAAATAGGAGGAGGCGTAACCATAGGTGGAAAAGTGATGATTGACTTACGTTACGGCTTAGGACTTAGTGATATTAACTTAGCAGAAAAGTCTAAAAATAATGTACTTCAACTTTCTGTGGGCGTACCGCTTCAATTAAAATAATGTAATCACTAACGTTTTAGCAGATGCCGGGCCAGAAAAGTCCGGCATTTTTGTTTTAGTTTTGGGCACCTATACAGCTTACTATGTTTAACTTCAAAGAAATCTTTTCAGTCTCTTTAATTCTTTTTTCAGTTATCGATATCCTGGGTTCTATTCCCTTTATTATTACTATCCGAAAACGAGAGGGTCGTATTCAGGCGGAAAAGGCAACCATCATTTCGGCCGTTCTAATGGTTGGATTTTTATTTTTAGGGCAGTCTATTCTAAAACTCTTTGGTTTAGATGTGGCTTCATTTGCTGTAGCGGGAGCCATTGTTATTTTTATTGTTGCTTTAGAAATGATTTTGGGAATTACCTTAATGCGCGATGATCCAGAAGCAAAAGGTTCAAGTTCCGTGGTTCCATTGGCCTTTCCGTTAATAGCTGGAGCCGGTACGCTAACCACCATTCTTTCGTTACGTGCTGTGTATTATGAGATAAACATACTCATTGGTATCCTCTTAAACTTGATATTGGTTTACATTGTACTGCGTCTATCCAGTTGGTTAGAGCGTGTAATTGGCAAATCGGGCTTTGCCGTACTGCGCAGAGTTTTTGGCGTTATTCTTTTAGCCATTGCCGTAAAGATTTTTAAATCAAATGCCTTTGTGGGATGATTCGTATCTACACCGATGGTGCTGCACAGGGAAATCCGGGGCCAGGTGGTTATGGTACCATCTTAAAGTTTAATCGGGCAGAAAAAGAATTGTCGGGTGGTTTTCGATTAACTACCAATAATCGCATGGAGTTACTCGCGGTTATTGTTGGTCTCGAAGCCATTAGAAAAGAAGGTATTCCGGTAACGATCTATTCTGA